>JAYSUQ010000187.1:0-34612 GCA_043718985.1 Bacteroidota bacterium
TAAAAAGTCAAACAGCAACCGATTCGATATTACTTAATATAGAATTGAATTATTTTAATACTAATAGCAACTTTCAAAAAAATAATTATGCTTTAAAAAAACTTGAACTATTAATAGCAAACAACCGTTTTAACCAGCCTACCATTTTTGAAATTGAACGCATTAACGATGATTTAATTTTAGATTCGGTTATTAAAACAAATTTTTTGTGGAACGCCTCATTAATTTATTATTTAAACAAACAGTTGCCGCAAGCCATTAATTATTTACAAAAATATGAAGCCTACAAAGGTGCTTTGCAAGTTAACGAACAGCTGTTTAGCGCGCTAGTGTATTTAAATTACGACACTATTTATGCAAATAATAAAATAGCAGAGCTAGATAGCATTATACCCGAAATTAAAAACTTACAATGTTTTCATCAACTAAACAACTACAATAAAAAACATAAAAATGCGTATTTAACCGCATCGGCTATTTTACCAGGTAGCGGCACAATGGCTTTGGCTAAAGTAACAAAGGGTGTAACATCGTTAGCATTAAACACCGCTAGCACTTTAGCTATTATAAGTTTGTTTAATAATGGTTTGTATTTTAATTCGTTAACGTGGGGATTAACCTTACTGCAAAAATTTTACATTGGCAACATAAAACTAACCAGCAAAACATTTAATGCAGTTAACAATAACGAGTTAAACCAACAAACAACTATTTGCCAAGCAGCAATAACAACATTGTTAGCAAAGCATCATATTGGCTTTAAATAAATTACTTTATGGGTATAATTGTACCCAAATAACCCCAGCCTTTTTTAGCATTACCACTCACAAATGGTATGAATGCTACTGGCGGGCAAAGTAAACCTAAAGTACAAAACAAAACAGTTGGCCCTACTTTTTGCGAAATGCGAGTTGAGTTTACATACATTTTATTATCGAGTACGACTATGCCAAACGGAGAAATCCATTTTTTTTCTTTTTTAGCAGCATTAACAGCGTTAATTTCATACTCGTTGCGCGTAAATGTTCCGTTATCATCATTAAATACACAGTACTCAAACATATCGCGTCGCTGTGCTTTGTTTTTACCGTTCTTTTTTACATTGCCATTATCTTTAACGCCAACTATATTAAATTCGTTGCCGTAAACGGCATAATATTTTTTATTGTCTTTAACAACTTCAACGTCATACACGTTTAAACCATTGTATGTAATTGCTCTATCTAAATTTGAAGCCCAAATTAACGTGCCCGTGTTACTTACTTTAAAACCAGTTAAATTACCTTTGTCACAATAATAACTTGTGTAGCATTTACCTTTACTATCGCAAGTTCTAACGCTATAGTTTTTCATTAACGAGCAAAATAAAACAATACTATTGTTATCGGCTATTTGAACGTTTTCAATAGTATACGAACCTTGCAACGATTCATCATCTGATTTTTTTGACTTTTTAGAAGCAAAAACTCCCGATTTATTTTTAGCGTCCCTGTCTTTTTCAAATAATTTATCTAACGTAGCTTTATCAAAATTTATAAATTTTGCATTTTCTAATGTGTTTAAATCGTTATCTATTTCGGCAAAATAAATACCGTGTATATCTACACCATATTTATCTTTTGTTAAATCGCTGTACAAACCATAAATTTTTACGCCATTTGTGTTTGCAACAAAATGAAGGTCCGATAAATTTTTATCATCAAACTTAAAATTATACGATTTTATGGCACCAGTTGTAGGTTTAATTACAGATAACATAACATACTGAGAGCTTTCGTGTTTTTTCAATTCTTTACGCTCATCCTTATCCATATTAATGCTCGTTTTAGCATACAAATTACCATCGTCTTCTATTTTATACGACGATGTTAAACCCTCTCTGTTCGATTTTGCAATGTATGGTAACTTAACTTGGTTTGCCGCATCAAATGTAAAATCGGTTTTTAAAACTTTGTATTCTAATATAATATTTTCGCCTTTATCGGCAGGCAACTCGGCACCAATAATAATTTTGTTACCTACTAATTTGTTACCAATAACAAAAAAGTTAGGGTCGTATTTTTTTCCTTTTTTAGCTACCTCATATATTTTTTTTAGTTTTTGATTTTTACCTAATTTTTCATCAAAACTTTCGGCATATAATTCATACCTATCTTTTACTTGTTTTTTCCAAAACAATAAAACAGAATTTTCAAATACTATTGATTTAAAAAATGCTAAGCCTTCATACTTGTCACTTTTACCTCCATTTTCTTTATAGCCTCTAATTGCTTTAGTTGCAACTTGTTTCATCGTTACTTTATCAAAAGCTACAATTTTAATTTTTGAGTTTGCTTTGGCTGGCTTCCAAGCCTTTTTGTTAAATTTTGCATAAACATATTTAGAGTTTGCGCCAATAAAATAATCAAAAAAACCATCTCCTTTATTGTCGTATGTTTGTAACTCGCTCCAATTAACTTTAACCGATTGAGCATTAACATGGGCGTAAATACAAATAAAAAGAAGTACAATAATTTTTTTCATAAAAAGTGTTTTTAGTTTTTGGCTAAAATACTTTAATTTTTTCTAAATACTAATACTAATACAATTTATTTATACTAATGGCAGATATAACAACCACAGGCGATGTTACCTTAATGGTAAAAACATTTTATGCAAACTTATTGTTAAACAATGAGGTTAAGCCTATGTTTGAGCACATAAATTTTGAACAACACTTACCACACATGGTTGCCTTTTGGGAATTTGTGTTGCTAGATAAACCAGGCTACACAGCTAATGTGTTTGATAAGCACGTTAATTTACCATTAAATACAAATCATTTTAAAATTTGGCTTACTGTTTTTGAAACTACCGTTAACAATTTGTTTGAAGGCTTAAATGCCAATAAGGCTATTTTTAGAGCTCAAACCATTGCATTTAGTTTCGAATCAAAATTAAAACAAATGGGAAAGTTGAAGTAATTAATTAACAGCAATAGAAATTTCCGATTTTTCAATAAAATTTTCTATTGTTTCTAAATCAAAATCGAAGTTTGCAATAGTTGGCTCACCTAATAAATTAAAATTAGTTCGGTTTGCCCAACCATAAGCTCCAATACGTTTTGCAAACACATAGTCGCCTACATTTAATTCCTGAAACAGAACATCTTTAGCAATTACATCTACACTATCGCAAGTTGGCCCAGCAAATACAGATTTTATTGGCTCAGTAAATTTATATTCGGTGGGGTATAAATCATACGCCATGTTTTCAAATATCATTCCCGAAAATGAGCCATAAATACCATCGTCTAAATAATACCACATTTTATCGTTTTTGTAAACCTTGCCAATTACTTGTGTAACTGCAATCATACTATTGGCGGCAATACAACGCCCTGGCTCGCTCCAAACTTCAGTGTTAGCAAATAAATCATCTAACACTTTTTTTATTGGGGCACAAAATGCTTTTAAATAGGCGTCGTCTTTTGCATATTTGGCCGGAAACCCACCGCCAATATCTAAAACAAAAAACTTATAACCATAACTATTTAAGGCCCAATCGTATAATTCTTTGCATTTTTTTATAGCGTTTACGTGTTCTGTAGGTTGTTTCATTTGACTACCAACATGAAAACTACAGCCAATAATATTTAGTTGATATTTATTTGCAAAGTGCACTAACTGTTTAAATTTATATTCATCGGCTCCAAATTTTTCAGATAAATTACATAACGATTCTTGGTTAGGAAAAGCTAAGCGTATTAATATTTTTACATTCGATGAATACTTTACAATCTTTTTTAGCTCAACTAAATTTTCGGCCACCATTACACTTACACCATTTTCGATTGCCTTTTTAATTTCCGATTCCTTTTTTATAGGATGCGTATAAATACATTTATTTAATAAATCAGGAAATGTACTTTTCACTAAGTCAAGTTCTCCCATCGAAGCAATGTCGATATAACCATCACAATCATTAATAATTTTAATACATTGCTTAATTGGCAGAGGTTTTAATGCATAATGATGCTTTACTTGAGGTAAATATTTTTGAATACTTTGATAGGCTTTTTTAAATTCTTTTTCGGAAAACAGCAATAATGGTGTGCCAAATTTATTGGCTAAATGTTTAATTGAGTCCATTTTTATTTTTGATAAACTAAAACTATTCCTACTAACGATAGTGAAATACCTATGATTTGTTTAACACTTAAAGTTTCTTTAAAAAAGAAATAGCCAACAATAACACTCATTAAAATAATGCCAACATATACAAATGGTAAGGCTACCAAAAAATTTCCGCCCGAAGCAAATGCTTTCATAAACGTTATTGTTGCACAACCCAAACTAATGCCAGCTACAATTAACCATAATAATTGCAAAGGGGTTGTTTTTGGAATATTTTTTTCTTTATTCCAAAAATAACCTATACCAAAAAACAACAATAACCCCACACTTGCACTTAAATTTATAACAATGCTTGATAACGTTGGATTGCTACTATTTGATAAATGTTTTAATATAATATCATGAACACCATATAAAAAAATAGTAAATATGCAATATGTAATCCAATTCATAATTGAAGTAAATATACACTTTTATCATTTATATTTATAATCTTGACGCCGTATAAATTGAATTCATCGAACCATATAAATTAAGTACAATTTGTTTTTTTTACAAAGTGCACAATATAACCAATAAATGCACGGCTTTTTTACTTAAATTCGCTTTCCTTTTTTAAAAATTAGCGAATGAAAAAATACCCTACATACTCTCAATTAAACTTATCGCAAATAAGTAAAGACGTTTTACAAAAATGGAACGACAATAAAACTTTCGAAAAATCGGTTTCAACACGCGAGGGTAACACGCCTTGGGTTTTTTACGAAGGCCCACCAAGTGCTAACGGCTTGCCGGGCATACACCACGTTATGGGGCGCACAATTAAAGATATTTTTTGTAGGTATAAAACCCTGCAAGGCTATCAAGTTAAACGCAAAGCAGGTTGGGATACTCACGGTTTACCTATTGAGTTAGGTGTAGAAAAAACATTAGGCATAACCAAAGAAGATATTGGTAATAAAAATTCGGCAAAATACATAAGTGTTGAAGACTATAACAAAGCCTGCCGCACCGAGGTAATGAAATATACTGATAAGTGGGAAGGTGTTACTGCAAAAATGGGCTACTGGGTAGATATGCAAGACCCCTATATTACTTACGATAATAAATACATTGAAAGTGTGTGGTGGTTGCTGCAAAATTTACATAAAAAAAACTTAATTTATAAAGGCTTCACTATACAACCCTATTCGCCTGCAGCAGGCACAGGCTTATCGTCGCACGAATTAAACCAACCAGGGTGCTACAAAGATGTGAAAGACAGAACAGCTACGGTGCAGTTTAAAATTACAGATTTTAAATTAGATGATTCAATATTCAACATTCAACATTCAACATTTTTTTTAGCTTGGACAACAACTCCCTGGACTTTGCCATCAAACACCGCATTAGCTGTTGGAAAAGATATAGATTATGTAATGGTTGATAGTTTTAATTTGTTTGATGGTAATCGCCAAACCGTTATACTAGCAAAAGATTTATTACACAAATATTTTGCAGAAAAAAATGCCGATTTAAGTTTTGATGATTTTAAATTAGGCGATAAAAACAGCCCGTTTAAAATTGTTGGCGAGTGTAAGGGCTCACAATTAGAGGGTATTGAATACCAACAACTATTACCATTTGTTAAGCCACAAGGCAATGCCTTTAAAGTAATTATTGGCGATTTTGTAACTACTACAGATGGTACAGGCATTGTGCATATTGCACCAAGCTTTGGCGCCGATGATTTTAGAGTAGCTAAATTAAACAACATAGATAGTTTAACATTAGTTGATAAACGTGGACGTTTTTTGCCCGAAATAAACGATGGTACTTTTTTGTTTGGAGATGAGTATGTTAAAGAAGCATATTACACCGATGCTGAAAAACAAATTGAATTTGAAAAACAAAAACAAATTTTAGAGGCAAGCGGAAAAATAAAAGAATTAAAAGCATACCTGAGTGTTGATGAACGCATTGTTTTAAAACTACAAGAGGAAGGCAAACTATTTAAAAAAGAAACCTACGAACATAGTTATCCGCATTGTTGGCGAACCGATAAACCCGTTTTGTATTACCCACTAGATAGTTGGTTTATTAAATCGACGGCGGCAAAAGACCAAATGATTGCCTTAAACAAAACCATTAACTGGAAGCCCGAAGCTACGGGAACTGGTCGTTTTGGTAATTGGCTTGAAAACTTAAACGATTGGAATTTATCGCGCTCACGCTTTTGGGGCATTCCTATTCCTATTTGGACTAGTGAAGACGGCCTTGAACAGGTTATAATTGGCAGCGCCGAAGAGTTAAAAAATGAAATAGATAACGCTGTTACTAAAGGCTTTATGACAGAAAACCCTTTAGCAAATTTTATACCTAATAATTTTACTAAAGAAAACTATAACACCTTTGATTTACATAAGCCCTATGCCGATACCATAGTATTTGAAAAAAACGGAAAAAAACTATATCGCGAACCCGATTTAATTGACGTGTGGTTTGATAGCGGCGCTATGCCCTATGCACAAGTTCATTACCCGTTTGAAAATAAAGAATTAATTGATGACAAAAAATATTATCCAGCCGATTTTATTGCAGAGGGTGTAGACCAAACGCGTGGTTGGTTTTTTACATTGCACGCAATAGGGGTAATGTGTTTTAATTCGGTTGCTTATAAAAATGTTGTATCTAACGGTTTGGTGTTAGATAAAAACGGAAACAAAATGAGTAAACGATTAGGTAATGCGGTTGATCCCTTTGAAACCATTGAAAAATATGGCGCCGATGCAACACGTTGGTATATGATTGCAAATGCAGCACCATGGGATAATTTAAAATTTGATGTAGAGGGCATTGCCGAAGTACAACGCAAATTATTTGGAACGCTTTATAATACTTATGGTTTTTTAGCTTTATACGCTAACGTTGATAATTTTATTGTTGATATAACTAACTGTGTAAACGTTAGTCGCCGATCGGAGTTAGACCGTTGGATTTTATCTAAATTAAACAGTTTAATTAACGATGTTACCGAGCAATATGAAGCATACGAACCACACAAAGCAGCACGTTATATTGAAGAGTTTGTTGATGAACATTTAAGTAATTGGTACATTCGATTATCGCGCCGTAGGTTTTGGAAAGGCGAAATGAGCGAAGATAAAAAAGCAGCCTACGAAACGTTATACGAATGTTTAAATACCTTATCGCATTTAATGAGCCCAATAGCTCCGTTTTTTGCCGATTGGTTATACTCAAACTTAACTAGTCATACTAACGCTGTTAACTCGGTACACTTAAGTAATTACCCCAAAGTAAATGATGCTTGTGTTGATTTAATGTTGGAACAACGTATGGAAATGGCTCAAAAAATATCATCGATGGTACTGTCTATCCGCAAAAAAGAAAATTTAAAAGTAAGGCAGCCTTTACAAAAAATACAAATACCTGTTTTAGATGTTGATTTTAAAAACAAAGTTGAGTCGGTTAAAGATATTATTTTGGCCGAAGTAAACGTTAAAGAGTTAGAGTTAGTTACCGAAGAGCAAGTACAAATAATAAAAAATTTAAAACTTAATTTTAAAACATTAGGTAAAAAATGTGGCAAGCATATGAAAACTGTTCAGGCATTTGCCAACGATAACGGAATGCAAATAATTGCAGATATTGAAAAAACAGGAGTTTATAAATTAAACATTGAGGGCGAAGAAATTAGTTTAGAATTAGAAGATGTTGAAATTATACCAATTGATATACCAGGTTGGAAAGTTGCTAATAGTGGGCAAATAACAGTTGCTTTAGATGTAACCTTATCACCTGCATTAAAAGAAGAAGGTTTAGCGCGCGAATTGGTAAATCGCATACAAAACATCAGAAAAGAGAGTGGTTTAGCCCTAACCGACAAAATTTTAGTGAAAATTCAGCAAAATGACGCATTAGATACAGCCATTCAAAATAATTTAAACTATATTTGCGCCGAAACTTTAACAGGCACTTTGCAAGTGGTACAAAATTTGTCCTTATCCACAGCAAGTTCGGTTGAAATTGATGAACTCGTATCTACCCTAATTTCTATAGAAAAATTAAATTAAGTACAAGATTATGGCAAAAAAAATAGTTAAACCTGTTAAAAAAGCAAGCAAGCCTGCACCTAAAAAACCTGCTGCAAAACCTGCTAAAAAAGTAATAAAAGTTGTTGTTAAAAAAGCAACAAAACCTGCACCTAAAGTAGCAGTAAAAAAACCAGCACCTAAACTAGTACCTAAAGCAGCACCCAAAAAAGTGAGTAAAGTTCCCGAAAAAAAAATTACCAAAGCAACTCCAAAAAAAGTTGAAGTAAAAAAAGTAATTAAACCTGCACCTAAAGCAATAGCAAAACCTATTAAAGTTGTAGCTAAAGTTGTTGTTAAAGATAAAAAAGTTGGCAAACCAATTGATGCGGTTGCAAAAAAAGCCGCCAAGCCAAATAAAAAAGCCGCTAAGCCAAGTAAAAAAGGCAAAAAAGGAGATGATGATGAGGATGGAGATGTTGGGCCAGAAGAAGAGGAAGACGACTCGGATGTTGATGTAAAAGACGACTATGAAAAGGCTGATGACGATGATGCGGTTGTTGATTTAGATGAGGCTCCAATTTTAGATTTAGAAGGCACTAGTATGCCAATGGATGACGATGATGATGACGAAATTCCTGAAAAACGTGGAAGAGGTCGTCGTAAAAAAGATGATGGCAAACGCAGTCCAGGTTCAGAAGCATACATCCGTAATCGCCCTTTACAAATTGATATTAATAAGCCTTTAATAAAAAAATCGAAAATCGAAATCCCTAAACCGTTTTTAAATACGGCTGATAATAGAAGCCGTTATTCGGATAAAGAATTAGGTGAGTTTAAAGGGTTAATTATTGATAAATTATCTGAAGCACAAACAGATTATATTTTGTTAAAACAAACATTATCAAATACCGATAATCATGGCATTGATGATACTTCGCCTTCATTTAAGTTATTAGAAGATGGATCAGATGTGTTATCAAAAGAAGAAACCGCACAATTAGCTAATCGCCAAGAAAAATACATTGTAAATTTAAAAAACGCATTAATGCGCATAGAAAATAAAACGTATGGCATTTGCAGGGTAACAGGTAAATTAATACCTAAAGAACGATTAAGATCGGTACCACACGCCACGTTAGGTATTGATGCAAAATTAAATCAATAATTTTTAAATAAAAAAAAGCCCTTAACGCAGTTACGTTAAGGGCTTTTTTTTGTGCTTGTATTAATTGTTGGCAATTGTGTTTTTTGAAACCTATTTCTATACTAAACTGTTATGTAATAAAAAAACATAACAGTTTAACGCATTTTTAATTTATCATTTGTACAACATCTCTTGCTTTAATTTGTGTTATGCAAAAGCAGGCACTGTTTTTACGACAACTACTACACGTTTTATCTATCACTAAATAATTTGCTTTTTTGCCAATTGCTTGCCACCTGCCAGGATGTATAGGTTGCATGGGCGCATACAAACCAATTGCTTTTTTGCCTAGCGCAGCAGCAATGTGTAATGGGCCTGTGCTAGCGGCAACAAGCGCATCGCAATTATTAATAAATGCTATAAATTGACGCAAGCTTAATTTTCCTGTTAAATTAATAACCTGAGGGTGGTGCAATAAAAAATCTTCTAGCAATTTACCGTCGGCTTCTGTGCCGCTTACAAAAACAGTATAACGGTTTGCGGGTAAAAGTTTTATTAATTCGCTAAAATTAGTTAAACCCCACTCACGGGCGCTCCCCTTTGATTTTGGATGAAGTATTACATTTTTTTTATTTGTTGACAATAGCTGTTGATACTCACTGTTTAATTTAGGAACTAGAGTAAAACCATAAAAATTAATAAGGTCGTTTAATGTATAATTAACTTTTATATTAAATGCTTGTAATAATTTTATATTTAACTGCGCTTCGTGCAAGTTCGAATTTTTTCGCGAAAGCTTAATTTTAATATTACATGTTAACCAATGATATACTCGATTAGTTGTACCTACTCGGTTTTTAATACCCGCTTGTTTTGCTAAAAATGCAATTTTAATAATTGGAAACACATGTATTATATGTGTTGCGTTTAACTGTTTTATGAAATTAATTTGTTGTGTGCTGTTTAATTTTAAAACATCGTCGTAACTCACAAACTCATCCACATATTTAGATAGTGCTATAACATCTTTAGTATAATTACGACCTAAAAAAATAATTTTGCAATTAGGCAATTGTTGTTTAATAATGCCTGCCATTGGCAATGTTAACACTACATCGCCAATACTATCTGTACGACTAATAATTATTACAGGGCTACTTTGCATGTAATTGTTGTTTAGTTAACAATCGAATTTTTTTGTATTTTAAATATGCAGCATAGGCTGATATACGCGAAATGTTAAACCCTGCTTTGCCATCTAAAAAACCGAGGTGTAGTAAGTAATGATCTATAAATTTTGCAACAGGGTTAATAATTAATTTATACGCTGGGGCTTGTTTTCCCTCATCTACAAAAGCCTTTGCAGCAATGGTTGTAAAGTACTCTACTTGTTTGTAATGGTCGGCTTTGGTGTAGTAACTATAGTGTAATAAGTTTCCGTTTAGGTGTTTTATGTTATTATTACCCGTATTTAGTTCGTATTTATCGTGCGGGTTAACGCCACACCAAGCTCCTGTGTTTTTATTAAATAACCTAAGTTTAACATCGGGGTACCAATTACAATACCTAACCCAATGCCCACAATAATTTGTTAAGCGATTAAAAGTGTAGCCATCGTACTGCCAATTATTTTTAACCGTAAGTATTTGTTTTTTTAAATTATCATCTAGCGCCTCATCGGCATCTAACGCTAAAATAAATTGATGGCTTGCAAATGTAATAGCTCTGTTTTTTTGTTGTATGTGCCCATCAAAAACATGTTGTGTAAATTTTACATTAAATGTTTTACAAATCGTTTCGGTATCGTCGGTGCTAAAAGAGTCAAGAACAACAATCTCATCGGATATGCCTAAAACAGACTGTAAACAACGCGCAATGTTTTTTTGCTCGTTAAACGTTATTATAACAACAGAAATTTGAATCACTGCATAAATTTAAGAATCTATTTTTATTATTAACCAAAATATACCTTCAAATTATAAGCCTTGTTGTATTAATTATTATGATTCAAATTAAAAAACAACTAACATCCATTAACTATATTACAGTAACCCTAATGCTTTTTTAAAATCAAAAGCATTGTCAATACTTGTGCTTAGTTGGGTAACGTTAAATGTGTTTTGATTTGAAGCTATCACTTCTGAAAATATTTTTTTTGAACACAAATAGGTGTTGCCATTTGCTATTATACATAAGCTGTACACATCGTTAATATTGTAATTTAAGGTGCCATAGGGTAAACTATACACTATGTTTTTGTTATGGCAAACTAAGTAAACATTACTGGGGGTTAAATGTAAATTATTAATTACATAAATAGGTTTAATGATTGGTGTTTGCGGTAAAGCATTTGGACAATCGCTATTATAAATTCCAAAATTACTAACCATAAAAACACGCATTACACGTTGCTGATTGCCTAATGTTTTAAACTGTTCAGATAATTGTAATTCTTGCTGTTGGCGTTGCTTAATACGCTCGTTAACTAACTCTGTGTTAAGTTTTTTTTGTTCATCAAGGTATGCTTTTTGTTTTGCTTCAAATTCGTTTTTTAAACGCAGTTCGTCGGCGGCATGTTTTGCAATTAGTGTTTTATAATTAGTAAATTTTGTTTCGTAAGTTTTTAAAGCGTTATCGTAATTAACACCAGTTAAGGCTGGATAAACAATTAAGTTTTCTGTTTGTTTCCCTAATTTTAGAGTTAATATATAGTTTTTATTTTTTTGAGGCCCCTCACTAATTTGCGCACTGCTCCAAGTTACATCGGCCATTTTAGATGTATAATTTTTATTTTCATCGCCTACCTCAAACACTGCGTTTTTAAATGCCTCAAGCTCAGGAAATTCTTTATAATTAACATCTAACTCAAATTGTGGGCGTGTAACCGTTGCTTTTGTTGGCTTTAAAGGCTGTGTTATTTTTGGCAAGGCGTTTAATTTTGATTGGTAATTTGTTTTTTCAACTTCAATTTTTGGAGTTATTTGCGCCACTTGTTTTTGAAGTTCGTTTGTTTTTTTGTGTAATAATTCAACTTCAAAAGATAAATTTTTTAACCCATTTTTTTCTATAACTGCCTTTTTTGATGTTTGTTTTAACGAGTTATCTCTCGATAAATAATTCCAGTTTTTTGCAAGCGTATCTAAATAATACATGTTGTATTTATCGCTTGGTTGGCTCGATGAAAACTCGACAGTAATTTGAGTTTTAGAATTTATAAATACAGGCTCATTGTTTTGATAACCCTTAATGTCAATCATTCCAGCGCTTTCTAAATAAGATATTGCGCCAGCACTATCATATTTCATAGGTATGCCACTTGCAATAATATCTGCTTGGTTATGAAATTCTCGGTAACTTATTTCAACATCACCCACAATTTCTTCTCCTTGTTTATTTACAAATGCTTGTTTGGGTATTTTAATTTTTGATTGTGAAGGTAAATGAGATATAACGTTATCGCGCTTTGTATTTATAATATATTTACTATACGGAATTGTAATTTTTTTTATTGGAGGCGATATATACCCAACATTTAAATTAGCAGTAGTTGGTTTTTTAATATTAACTAACGTAGATTTTTTTTCACTTGTTGTTTTTAAATTATTATTAAATACCGAAAAATAAGTAACAGTACAAATAACGGCAACGCCAGCTATTATAGATGAATACCTGATTTTTTTATTTTTAAAAAACTGCGTATCGTTTTTCGCTTTTTGTATACTTTGTTTTTTAAATTGTTTTATTAATTCGCCAAAATCCTTTTTCGAATTAATTTCAGTATCTGTAATTGGTGGTCGGTTTAGGTTAAATTTTGTTTCCATTATTCGGAATATTTAGTCAGTTTTTTTTTTACTTTATCAAGTATGCGGTATAGTTTTACTTTAGCGTTTGTTTCGGTTAAATTAAGTATTTCGGCAATCTCTTTAAAAGCGCGTTTTTCAAAAAAACGCATTTCAATTAATTGCAAATCATCTTGGGGTAAACTTTTTATTACCATCATTAGTTTTTTTTGGTATTGCTCCATATAAACCTCTTCAACTTCTTCGCAAATATGTTTTAAGTCGCCTACATCAGCATTAATGGCGCGTGTTTTTTTTTGCTCTTTAAACAATAACATCACTTCGGTGTAAGCAATGCGGTATAACCAACTTGCAAAAGGAACGCCTCTGTATTCATATTTTTGAATGTTAGTGAGGGCTTTTAAAAACACTTGCGATGTTAAATCAAATGCCGAATCTTTACAATCCATCCGTTGATAAACGTAACCAAAAATTTGCTTGTAATACTTATCGTAAAGAGGCGCAAAGTTTTCGGGGTTTTGTTTCGCAGCCTCAATAACTAACTTTTCGGAGTTTAGTTGCTCAGTTGTATGATGGTATTGTGATGAAAAATCCATATAATAAGCTGCGTTTAAAAGCATTACAACCTTATAATGGTAAAACAGAAAAATAGTTACATTAAAAAGTATAAAAAATTACATTAAAAAGCTAAGCAACTGATTTACAGTAGCAAAATTTTTGAGTCTAGCGAGTAAGGCGCGCATTTTAATAGGTGAATGTGCTGTTTGAGCGAGTAAAATATAATTATAGTGTTAAAATAATTAATGTTTTTTGTTGTTTTTAGATGTTCCTAATATCCAAAACAACAAAACGGGAAGTAAAAAAAAGTCGGCAATAACTGCAATTATAATTGTAATGCAAATTAAAAAACCAAAGTAAAATGTGCTTTGAAAATCGCTAATCATTAAACTTACAAAACCTCCCATTAAAATAAACGTGGTAAGTAAAATTGGTTTTCCTGTTTCAAAATAAGTTCGTTTAAATGCATATACTAACGATTTGCCATATCCTAATTCTATTTTTAAGCGCGAAATAAAATGTATTGTATCATCGGTGGCAACTCCAAATGCAATACTAAACACTAACGATGTAGCTGCCTTTAACTCAATACCTGCAAAGCCCATAATGCCTGCAATAATAATTAGCGGAATAAAATTTGGCAGTATAAATACAATTACCATGCGCCAACTTTTATGTAAAAAATAAGTAAGTAATGCAATAACAATAATCGAAAATAAAAAGCCTTGCACCATGTTTGTAACCATGTATTCATTATTTCTATCAATTAAATGTGCAGCGCCAGTTAGTTTAATTTCAATATCGTTTTTATTAATGTTTGCATTTATAAAAGCAATTAGTTTTTTGTTTTGTTCGTTAACCACAATGCTTCCAACGTCGTTAATTTTACCATTAATGCGTGCAAATTTGCCATCGGGTGTTATTATTATTTTAATGTCTTTATTTTTTTTATTACTAATCAATTGTTTTTTTATTTCTTCATATTCTTCGGCAGTAGGAAATTTTGCCTCTCCATTAGTTGTTTGGTTTAATGCTTTATTTATATTTTTTGTAATCATTGCTGGCGAGTACATAAAGCCAACGTGGTATTCGGTTTTTAAAAACTCATCAACTAAATTTAACTGTTGCATTACATCATAATCCCATACTGCTTTGTTTTTATTTTTTATTTCAATTGATAGTTCTAATGGGCGAACGCCACTGTAGTGTTTTTCAAAAAACTTAAAATCTTGTTTAATGCGTACTCGGTCCGATAAATCTTCGAGTAAAATATTATTTACTTTAATGTTAAAAATACCAACTGTTGATAATGCGAGTAAAACAATTGTTGTTATAATAATTGTTTTTTGATTTCTAAATATCCAAAACAAAACAGTTCGCATGGCGTTGTATGTTTTGTTGTTATGGCTGTGCACTGCTACTAATTTTTTAGGTGTAAAAAAATAAAGTAAGGCTGGCAATAATGTATAGCTTAAAATAAATGCAATTGTAATTCCTATTGAGGTGTAAATTCCAAAATCTTTAATGGGTTTTATGCTCGAAAACAACAACGATAAAAAACCTACAACGGTTGTAATAAGTGTAAGAAAGGTAGGAAAACCAACTTCTTTTAATATGAGTGCATAAATTTTTGAGCGTTCGGTTCCTTTTGATAACTCTTCAAAATATTTAGAAAAATAATGCACAACATCACTCATGCCGGCAATAAAAATCATAGTTGGCAACATAACCGTCATTATATCGAGAGGTTTTTTTAGCATTGCCATAATACCTAATGTCCAAAAAATAGATATTATTACAATTGATATAGGAACAACTACACCATAAATAGATTTAAACGAAAACCATAAAAACAGTACAACTAAAAAAAACGATATTGCTAAAAAGTAAGTAAACTCTTTTTCTAAATTTTTTAAATAAACATCTTGTGCAACTATTCTGCCAACAAAATGCACATCATCAAAATTATATTTTTTAAAATTTGTTTCAATTTGTTTGGCCAACACATCGCATTTTTGTTTGCTTAAACCACCCCCTTTTGTTTTTATAAAAATTGAAAGTGATTTCCCGTCTTTTGGAAAAAACGAACCAATTAACTCGGGCGTACTATAAATGTTAATGCTATCATCTTTGTAAAGAGATTCATCATCAACATGTATAAGTCTTTTTTGAATTGGAGCTAGGCCATTAAGCGATATGTTTTTAATGTTTGTGGGCGATATAACACGATCTATGTTTTCAATTGTTTTTAAGTCGTTTGATAAGGCTTGTACTTTTACTAAAAAATCTTTTTTAAAAATGCCTTGCTTGTTTTCTAAGCCTAATAAAACAAATTCGTTATCCCATTCAAATCTATTGCGATGGTTTTGGTAGGTTTCTAACTCATTATCTTCGTTAGGAAAAAACGCTTCAAAATCGTAATCGAATTGTAAATTTTTTAATTGAAGGCCACACAGTACCGTAAATGCTATTGCAATTATAATTACTAATGTGTGTAAGCTTTTTTGAGAAAATTTCATTTACAATTTGTGTTTAATAGCAAGTAAATAATTATTACAATAGTATTTTTAAAACAAAGCGGTTTGCTTATTATCTGATAATGCTGCTTTATAAACAGCCAACACCCTTAATCTTGCTTGCGCATGGTCAACAATTGGCTGTGGGTAATCGCTTGTGTTAAATTCAGGAATCCATTTTTTTATGTATTCATGTTTTGGATCAAACTTTTTTGTTTGTTCGGTTGGGTTAAATACTCTAAAATATGGTGCCGCATCGCATCCACTACCTGCTGCCCATTGCCAACCACCATTGTTTGCACTTAAATCAAAATCTAATAATTTTTGTGCAAAGTACGCCTCGCCCCAGCGCCAATCTATTAACAAATCTTTTACTAAAAAACTTGCCACAATCATGCGCACTCGGTTATGCATAAAGCCTGTTGCATTTAACTCGCGCATACCAGCATCAACAATTGGGAAACCAGTTTTGCCTTCGCACCAAATTTTAAATTCAGTTTCATTGTTTCTCCACTCAATTCTGTCGTATTGAGTTTTAAACGAATTTTTAGCAGCATGCGGAAAGTGATATAAAATCATCATATAAAAATCTCTCCATATTAATTCGCTTAACCATGTTTCGTTTAATATTAATGCTTGTTTTGTTAAGGCTCTAATGCTTACTGTGCCAAATCGCAAATGCACACTTAGTTTACTTGTGCCTTTAATTGCCGGAAAATCTCTTTGTTCTTTATAATTAGTTACAATTGATTTACTTATTGTTTTACCTGGAATTTCTAAATCTGATTTTTCAAAACCAATATCTTTTAATGATGGTGCGTTGAATGCAGTTGTTTGAATAAAATTTTTAAAGTACTTTTTATTGGGATAAGGTTTTACATGAAAATCTGTTAAGCGTAATTTCCATTTACGACTATAAGGTGTAAATATTGTATAAGGTTTTCCATCATCTTTAGTAACTTCATCTTTTTCAAAAACACATTGGTCTTTAAATGTTTTAAATTCAATGTTATTTTTTGCTAAAAAATTTTTAACAGCTTTATCGCGTTCATCTGCATAAGGCTCGTAATCGTGATTTGTGTATACTGCATTAATGTTATATTCTTTATTTAACTCATTAAAAACTTTTTCGGGGGTTGAGTAAAATACTTTAATAGAACTGCCCAACTCTTGTAACTGTGTTTGTAAATTTATTACAGCATCGTAAATAAACTCAACCCTTGCATCCTTTTTATCTTCTAATTTATTTAAAATATTTTTATCAAAAATAAAAATAGGCAAAACAGATTGATTGTTTTTTAAGGCATGGTATAATCCTGCGTTGTCATCTAATCGTAAATCTCTTCTGAACCAAAACAGCGTTATTTGTTGCATAATTTTTAGGTATGAATGGTAATAAATTAAAAACTTTGTTATGTATTTTTAAACATCTAAAATTAACATTTTTATATAGTATTATGCGAATTACCTTAACAACTACATTACTTATTTTAAGCAATGTATATTACACACAAACCATCATAAATACCTTGTCATTTACAAATAGTATAAATAACATAAAATTTGAACAACCTAACATTGTTGTACTTGGAGATATTCATCCATTAATAAATATGATGGAGACACATTTTTTTATTATTAAAAACTTAGTGCAAAAAGGGTATAAAAATATTTTTATTGAGGGTGGAGAAAGTGAGGCAATTCATCTTAATCATTTTTTAAACACTGGCGATACTACAAATTTAAAATACACTAAAGTTGTAGGCGGAATAATGGGTAGGCAATACAAAGTTTTTTTAGATTCGATTTACACTTTAAATAAAACTAATAATTACGGGCTTAAATTTAGCGCTATTGATTTTGAATATGCGAATTTTTTTATACCATTATTTAATAAATGGTTTTTGGGCAATACTACTCCAATAATTGAATTGCAAAATCAAATAAATAAACTATTGGCAATAAAAAATATTGATCGAAGTTACATTAGAAGCGATAAAAGTGTTGAAAAAATATTTAAGGACGTAATAAAAACGTTTCCAAAATATAGTGCAGATTACAAAAACATATTAGGCGATAATTTTATTGATTTTGAAAAAATTATATTTAATCCAATATTTACTAGCGAGAGTAACAGAGACGAGCAAATGCGACAATTGATTTGCTTAAAAAGTAAAACAGAAAACATAAATAAATCAATAATTATTATTGGCAACACTCATGTTATTGGTAAAAATAGATTTATACAATTAGCTGCAAACGAATTAAAAAGCAGTTATAATTTTATATGCTTTACGCCAATTTATGCAAACTCGCATTTTTTTGGTAGTAACAAAACATACAGTTATAAAAAACAACAATTAAAATTAATTAATGTTGTAAAGTCAACTTTACCTTCAATTGTATTTAAATGTACTCCCGATAGCCTTATTAAACAAGATTTAAAAAACTACAAGCGAATTATTATTGAAATGAATAATATGTAATTTTTAGTTTTTTTTAATAAAAAAAGTAGCCTCTTAAACTTAAGAGGCTACCAATTAATAAACCAAACACAAATTTACTTTACTAATTTTATTGTTTTAAGAGCACTACCTTTTTGGTTAGCTATAACTAAACTATAAAAACCTTTTTGTAAACCACTTGTGTTTACGGTGTTTTTTGAGTTATCTAAATTTCCTGTTAAAGCAACACGTCCAACTGCATCATAAATACTATAGGTTACGTTTGTAATATCAATAGTATTAAATTCTATTGTTAAATTATCGACAATTGGATTAGGATAAGCGTTTAAGCCAGCTAACAACTCTTGTTTTTTAATGCCTGTTACAGTTTGAGGAATAACATTTAACTGACTCATTAAAAAACCTGACGCCATTTTAAAAACACTCGATGAGTCGCATTGCGAATCGGCACATGTTGTTGAGTTACTTGTAGCAGTCACATCTAAACAAATAATATATTGCCCAGGTGTAGCATAATTATGAAAAGGATATTGTTGAGTTGATGTGGTACCATCGCCAAAGTGCCATAAATAACTTACGTTACCGGTACCTGATGAAAAATTATACGCAAAATAATTTCCCGTGTTTGTTGAATCGGCAAAAACATTAAAACCAGCATTTGCACTACACGTTGGCGTTACGGTGTTATTACCCGAGCAGTTTACGTAAATTTGTTGGTAAGCAGTATCGCATACTTGGCCAATAGTATCATAAACAGTAAACAACACATTGTGGTAACCTGTTGTTAAAGCAACAATTGGCGCAATTTGATTTGGAGCTACTGTATAAGTGGTGCCATCAATCATAAACGATGTTACGTTATTGTAATTAAATGTATGATTATAAAAATAGGTTAAACAAGTATTTGCCGAATCTATTGTATTATAATAAAATTGATTACTACAGTTAGGTTGTGGGGTAACAGTTGCATTAGTCCCACAATTTATAATAACAGTGTTCCAAATTTGCCCGCATAGTTGATTGTTACTATAAATTTGCAACCCAACAGTATAACTGCCACTTGATAACTGTATAATTGGCGCTATGTTAGCAGTAAACCCTGCTATATTCCAAACAAATACAGCACTGCTATCTGTTACTTGCGATTGATTGTAAAACGAGGTAGTACAGTTAAGTGTATCGGTATAATAATTAAATGCAGCAACGCAAGAATTACCTGATGCATTTGTAATTGTTACTGAATCGCAAAACTGTTGGCTGCAATTAGTAAGTGAATCTGTATAATATACACAAACAGATTGCATGCCATTAGTTGTAAATTGAAGTTGATTATAACTTACTTGATTAGCGTTACCTGCGCTATAATAAAAATACGGATTATTAAGTGCAACCGAGTTAGTTAACGATGTAGATAGTGTTACTAAACCATTTGCCCCATAACTGGCGTTTATGCCCATAATCGAAGGGCATTGTGCCGTGGCCGTCATAGTAAAAACGCTGAGCGCTAATGCTATTATTTTTTTTGTAATTGTTGTTTTCATGTTTTTTGTTTTAAATTAATTTATCTAATACAAATTTGATCATTAATAAAACAATGTAAAATACAATTTAAATATTTATTACATATTCAAATTACATATAAATAGTGTTTTTTTAAGTATTATATTATTTATAATACATTATTAATTACCTAATCAATTTATATATAATTACTAAAAAGCAGGCATAAATTGCATTTTTTTAGCGACAACAATTTTTTTAAACTCTATTAAAAACAAAAAAAGCGAACCACTACGGCTCGCTTTTAATTTATTAAATGTGCTTTTTTACTATTCTTTTATAAAAGGTAAACTGTATTGTTTATCCTCTGTATTAATTAAAATCCAATACTGTCCGGCATTTAAATCCGACACATCAATACTTTCATCAAACTTAACCTCTTTTACCTTACGTGCAAACACATCATAAATACTAATTTTTTTAAAGGTATTTTGATTTTTAGATGTTATGTTAATTTTATTTATTGTTGGATTCGGATAAAGTTTGAATAGCTTTTTTTGTTCAAATTCAAAAACACTGTTTAAGTCGGCAACCCACAAAATTGGCCTAACCGAATCGCCATTTAAACCTGCGCCATTAATTATTATTGGCCAAACTACAATAACATTACCGTTACCATTTGTTTTAAAACTATTTGCATTGGTTGTAATTAAAAACGTTGCTAAAACACTATCGTTTGGCAATAGTGTTTTGTTTAACAAGGCTAACGTATCGTTATAAATACCATTTGCTGTATCGCCCTGTGCTCTAATTTTTATTGAGCCAGTAAACGTTGCGTTGCCTGTATTTTTAACATAGGTTGCTAAACTAATGTTTGAGCTATATGTAATTGTACTTTGTGGTGTGCCCGCAATTGCTGGGTTAAATACAAATACCGAACTCATTTCAATTTTGGCTTGCCCAAAGCATAAGTAGTTTGTGGCAAAAAATAGTATTAAAAAAATAGTTTTCATGGCTTTTAATTTTATACTTAAAAGTAATTTAATTTATTTACAAAATTAACTTAAATTTATAATTCATTACACACTCATATTATGGATATTTTACAAAGTTTAATTAAATCGTTAGAAAAAGAAGAATTAAAAAGCTATAAATTATACACTAAACGAACTCATAATTTTGATGAAAGAAAGGATATTGAGCTATTTGAATCTATAAAAAAACACCCTACTGAATTAGATGCGTTCCACTTTAATAGCATTTATAATGGCACTAAGCCAGATAACAGATATTACAGACTCAAAAATAAAATTACCGACGATATTGCAAAAGTATTATCGAATTTAAACTATAAAAAAACCGAAAATGAGGTGGTTCATTTAATTGGGTTGGCTAAAATATTTATTGTTAAAAGCGAACAAAATTTAGCCTTGCATTATTTAAAATTAGCCGAAAGACGCGCCTTAGATAAGGAAGACTATGCTTTATTAGAGGTTATTTACGAGCATCAGTTAAAAATTAATTTGCAACAAGCCACTCAAAATCCAAAAGAAATTGTTTTAAAAAGAAATGAAAATAGCCAACGTTTACGGTTATTACAAGAGCTCGAAAATAATTTGTCGGTTTTATCTTACGAAGTAAAAACAACTCAAAATATTACTACAAACAAAGAGGTTTTAAAATGGTTAAATAACACGTTAACTAAAACTACCAAACTACCTTATGTAAAAAATAGTGTGCAATTACGCATTAAATTGTTTCAGAATTTAAGCAGATTAATGCTGCTTTTAAAAGACTACCAATCGCTTGAAAGTTATTTAAAAAACTGCTTAAATGAATTTGAAACAGATAATTTATTTACAAAGCAAACTCACGAAATTAAATTGCAATTATTGGTTTATTTAGGCAACGCATCTTTTATGCTTAACAAGCATAAACAATCTGTTGAAACAGCTGTAGTTTTATATAAAGCTATTTTTGAATTTGATAAATTATATTATAATCAATATGTGTTTTATTATTACAACATTTTGGTTTACTCATATAGCAAAACTAACCCTTTAAAAGCAATTGAAACGCTTGAAAGCGCTCAAAATGAAACACAAATAAAAAACAATCCGAGCCAATATTTTTATATATTAAATAATTTAGCGTTGGTAAATTTTGATTTAAAACGCTTTAAATTGGTTAGCAAATATTTTAGTCAAATGTATGTGTCAGAAAATTTTAAAACATTAGATGTTGCTTTTATAATTAAACTATACGTTTTTGAATTAATTAATAAATTAGAATTAGAAGAGTTTGAGATGTGTGAAAAGCAACTTGTACAAATAAAAAAAATTACAGCCGATACAAAAGATAAAGAATCGATTGCGATTGATTTAAGTGTTTTGATTTTAATTGAGCAATTTATTTTAACGTACAACAAACGTTGGCGGCCATTAAAATCAAACATTGTGTTGTTTTTAAAACAACACAACGATACCCTTAACGCTGGCTTATTAGGTTATTGCAATTGGCTTGAAAGTAAGATTTAATGGGCTTACAAGGTGCGCGCTATTTGGGTATACGGCATTGGTATTTGCAAACAAAATTGCTTTACGAAAAACATATCGACTATGCTCGATGGGACAATTAGACTGTATAATATAAGCTAATGGTATTATTCTATTTCGGGTTTTATAATTTGATTTATTTTAGCAAACACCGCAATAGCTTCATCAACACTTTTAACGTTTTCTATTGTTAACCATAACTTACCATTAATTTCTTTAAGCGCGGTGTGTTTAGGCGATTTTTGAGCATATAACAAAACAGCCTTAAACATGGCTGAGTTAAAGTAATCGCTATCTTGTTTACTTAAAAAATAAGCTAACATTTTATTGTTTTTAAGGGTAATTTTTTCGAAGCCTAGTTTCATAGCTGCCCACCGCATGCGAACTACGTTTATTAATTCGGCAACCTCAATTGGTAAAGGGCCAAATCTATCGCGCAAATTGGTTTCAAATAATTTTATTTCCTCTTCTTTGGTTACGTTATCTAACTCTCTGTACAATAACAAACGCTCGGTTAAATTACTTACATAAGTATCAGGTATTAATAATTGCAAATCGGTATCTACCACTGTGTCTTTTACAAATTGGCGCGAAAAAACTGATTTATCCGTACTTGCACCTTCGCCTTCATTTACAACATCTTTATACCAATCTTCTTGTTTTAATTCTTCAATGGCTTCGTTTAATATTTTCATATAAGTATCAAAGCCCATATCATTAATAAAACCACTTTGCTCGCCGCCTAATAAATTTCCTGCTCCGCGTATATCTAAATCGCGCATAGCAATTTGAAAACCACTACCTAAATCACTAAACTCAACAATTGCTTGTAAGCGTTTGCGCGCCTCGGTAGTTAAGTTAATAAAAGGTGGTGTTAGTAAGTAACAAAATGCTTTTTTATTACTTCGTCCAACTCTACCGCGCATTTGGTGCAAATCGCTTAAACCAAAGTTTTGCGAATCGTTAATAATGATGGTATTAGCATTTGTAATATCTAATCCCGATTCAATAATTGTAGTAGCTACCAACACATCAAACTCGCCTTCAATAAAACTAAACATCACGTCCTCTAGCTTGTCGCCATCCATTTGTCCGTGTCCAACACAAACACGCGCTTCGGGCACAAGGCGTTGTATAATGCCTGCAACATCTTGTATGCTTTGCACTTTGTTATGTACAAAATAAACCTGCCCACCTCTACTCATTTCGTAAGCAATGGCATCTCTAATTGCATCTTCACTAAAGGTTATTAATTCGGTTTGCACCGGATAGCGGTTTGGCGGAGGGGTTGATATGACAGACAAATCGCGAGCGCCCATTAAACTGAATTGCAACGTTCGGGGTATTGGTGTTGCCGTTAAAGTTAACGTATCAACGGTTGATTTAAATAGCTTTAATTTATCTTTTATTCCTACGCCAAATTTTTGTTCCTCATCAATTATGAGTAAACCTAAATCTTTAAACTTAACGTCTTTGCCAACAATTTTATGCGTACCAATTAATATGTCTATTTTTCCTGCTGTGGTATCGGCCAATGTTTCTTTAACTTCTTTTGCACTTCTAAAGCGATTTATGAAGCTAATATTACAAGGCAAATCTTTCATTCGCTCTTTAAATGTTTTGTAATGTTGATATGCTAAAATTGTTGTTGGCACTAATATAGCAACCTGCTTGCTATCGCACACGGCTTTAAACGCCGCACGTATGGCAATTTCTGTTTTTCCAAAACCAACATCACCACACACTAATCTATCCATTGGGTAGGGTCTTTCCATGTCGCGTTTAACATCGTTAGTTACTTTGTATTGGTCGGGCGTATCCTCATAAATAAAACTTGCCTCTAATTCGTGTTGTAAATAATTATCTTGCGGGTAACGGTGGCCTTGTTGGGTTTTGCGTTGGGCATATAGTTTTATTAAATCGTAGGCAACTTCTTTTACATTTTTTTTAGTTTTATTTTTAAGCGTACTCCACGTAGTGCTACCAATTTTATCAATACGAGGTGCAGTTCCTTCTTTGCCAGTATATTTACTAATGCGATGTAAGCTGTGGATGCTAACATACAAAAAATCATTATCCTTATACACAAGTTTAACAGCTTCTTGTTGTTTGCCGTTTGCATTAATTTTAACTAAGCCGCCAAAACGACCAATACCGTGGTCGATGTGGGTTACAAAATCGCCTGGGTTTAACGATAAAATTTCTTTTAGTGTTAACGATTCTGATGTTTTATATTTTGTTTCTTTTAAATTAAAGCGGTGGTAGCGTTCAAAAATTTGATGATCGGTATAACATGCTATTTTTAAATCGTGGTCAATAAATCCTTCGTGTAAATTAATGTTTATATGCTCAATTAAACTTTCGGCAGTGCGATGTTCTTTTGCAAGTAAATCGTTAAAAATAGTGTTTAAACGCTCGGCTTGTTTATTGTTATCGGTGGTTAAATAGTTTTTGTAACCTTTGGCTTTATTGGCTTTTAGGTCGTTAATTAACATATCAAAGTTTTTGTTAAACAATGGCTGGGGGCTTTGGTTAAATAGCACCTCGTTTGTAGCAAGGTGTTTAGTTAAGCCAAACTCTATTAATGTAAAGGGTTTTATTAAGTTTAAAAAATCGGTGCCCGTAATGTATAACTCACCTGGTGTAAGGTGTTTTACGGAGCCTGTTAGTGTTAAAAAATATTTTTCGGTTTTATCAAATTGTTTATCAATTAACTCTTTACTAAACACTAAATCATCCAAACACAAAACAGTATCTGTATTAATGTAATCAAAAATAGAGTTACGAATTTCAATTACTTGGTTAGATTGAATGTTAGGGATAATGGTAACATAATCGTAGGTGTGGTTTGATAATTGCGATGCAGGATCAAATGTTTTAATGGCTTCTACATCGTTTCCAAACAATTCTATTCTATAAGGTAGTTCGTGCGCAAAGCTATAAACATCAACTATACCACCACGTATAGCATATTGACCTGGCTCAGCAACAAAATCGCATAATTCAAAATCGTAGCTAATTAAAAACTCTTCAATAAAATCAATACTTAACTTATCGCCTTTTTTTATAACTAACGTGTTTTTACTAAGACTTGTTTTTGAAGCAACTTTTTCGGCTAAAGCAGCAGCATAGGTTACCACAATACCACTGTAATTATCTTTACTTAAATTACTAAGTGTTTCGGCTCGTTCTTGCACCGATGCATTGCTAGTTTTTTCTTCTTTATAGGCAACCTTATAACTTTCCGGAAAATAATGTATGTGTTTTTCGGGCAACAAAGCCTGTAAATCATTTAGTAAATAGGCTGCTTTTTCTTTATCGTTAGCTACTATAAAAAAATTTGAAGTGGTGTTTTGAAACAAATCATTTACCAAAAAGGCAAAGGAACTTCCTCGCAAACCCGATATAAATACATTTGTATTAAGGCTTGCTTGCTTTTTTTTTAATTCTTCCCAAAACTTACCGTTCCACCACATTGCGCTGTAAATATAATTTATTTATTCTTTTGTTTTAGTAAGAGCATACTATGAATTTAATTTTAAGGATAATTTTACTTTATATTTTTCCCCCTTGGGCCATCGCCTTTATGTAGTATTGTTTGTGAATGTAAAAAATGCACAGCCTCTGCCGAATCTTTTACTTTAGATGCACAACGTTGCAGCATTTCTAATTCAAACACGTTTAATATATGTTTACGTAAATTAAGTTTATTGGCAGTCAACAAACTAGTACTTCCTTTTGTTATTGCTCTTGCCAACGCCAACGCATCAAGCAAGGCTTGGTTAGCACCCTGCCCCTTAAACGGGCTCATTGGGTGCGCCGCATCGCCAATTAGTGTTGCGTTGCCACATTTTTGTAATAAACTTGGGGTAAGCAATTCTCTGTCATAAACAGGGTATCCTGTTACCTGTGCATACTTAGTGGCACTTAAAATTTGAGGAATAGGGTTGTGCCATTTAGTGCGATTACAAGCTTCCTTCCACAAACCCTCTGCGCCCTGCGCGCTTAATGCCTTAGCTTCTTTTTCGGACATTGGTATACTTAATTGCCACATAACGGTATCTGCATCAAATGGCATTACATAAATACGCTCGTTGCCATTAGCGGTTTGAAACACTGTGGCCGAATCTAATAAAGTATGATCGGCGTTTGATATAGCAGCTAATGGGCAAATACCTAAAATTACAATGCAGCCTAAGTATTTTAAAGGAGATGCATCATCGCCTATTAATAAATTACGCAACACACTACGAATGCCATCGGCTCCTACAACTAAATTTGCTTTCGTTTTTTTTATAATTCCATCAACATTAAAACTGAGTTCAACATCATCGCCACCAACATTATTTATATCAGTTAATTGATGATTCCACTGTACTGCATTAATATTGCCTAGTTGCTCGAGTAACGCTAAACGTAATGATTGCCTTGCAATATGTTTATTGGTGCGTTTTGTATATGCCTTGGTGTTTGCGGGCAGCCATTTTCTCATGCCCCATTCTCCAATTATGGTTCCATCGGTTTTGTGCACTACGTGCCGTGTTGATACAATACTGCATTTTAAATTTAAAATACCTAAAGCCTCAATAGCTTTACCAGCTTGTTGCAATGTAAGGCCATAGCCTTGGGTACGGGTATCAAAATCTTTATCGCGCTCGTATAACGTAAATGGTATGCAGCGGTGCAGGCAAGCAACAGCTAAAGCAATGCCGCTAATGCCCCCACCAATAATTGCTACGTGAGGGTATTTAATAGTATTGGCAATGGGTGTGTTTAGGGTTTGAATTAACCCTGTACCGTTACAATTTTTACAAACTAGTAAGTGTGTTTTTAAGGTTAATGAACATACATTTTTTTCGTTTACCTTTTTTTTTCGTCTTTGGTTTTTTTTACCAAGCCCTAAACACTTTTCGCAAATTGTTAAACATGGCACTATGTTTTGCATTATATATTTAAGTTTAATAAGTTAATTTAAATAGATAATTTATTTTAAACTATTTAATAAAAATACGCAACTTTTATTTATTACAACATCAAAAAACGGGTTAGTGTTTAATGTAAATTCTATTTACTTTTATACTGTAAGTAAGGATTACCTGTGTTTTAAAAATTAATTTAAAAAAATATGAAGTTTTTAGAGGCTAATTGGGAAAATATAATAATGGCAAACTATGCAGTACCAACTCAAGTTTTAAAACCTTACTTACCAAATGGTTGCGAATTAGATTTGTATAACGGTTTGGCTTATGTTAGTTTGGTAGGCTTTATGTTTAAAAAAACTAAGTTGTTTAAATTACCAATTCCATTACTGGGTACTTTTGAAGAAATTAATTTAAGGTTTTATGTAATTAGAAAAGAAGGTGGCGTTACAAAGCGAGGTGTTGTGTTTATAAATGAAACCATACCATACAAAGCAGTTGCCTGGGTGGCTAATAAGTTGTATAAAGAACATTACACAACCATACCAACAAAAAACATTATAACTGTAACACCATTAAATAAACAAATTGAATACCAATGGAAAATTAATAACAGCTGGAATAGTATGTTTGTAAAAACAGCAGTATCTAAAAACCCAATGCTAGCAGGTAGTTTTGAAGAATATATTTTTGAACACTATTATGGTTATACAAAAATTAACGATTTAAATACCGAAGAATATACAATTATGCACCCACGTTGGAATTTAAATACAGTTTTAGAATATAATATTAATTGCAATTTTGATAAAATGTATGGCAATCATTTTTCGTTTTTAAATACCGTTAAGCCAACAGCAGTTATAGTTGCCGAAGGTTCGGAAGTGTTTGTTAACTGGAAAAGAAACAAACTAAAATTAAATGCTGAATGAAAGGTGTAAAAAAACAAAACCTACCATCAAAAATTTGCGCCACTTGTAATAAACCATTTACTTGGCGTAAAAAATGGGAAAAAAATTGGACTGATGTAAAATATTGCAGCGATAAATGCAGAAACAATAAATAAAAAAATGGCTACTACAAAGCAAAAAATAGTACGATTAATTTTAGGCGACCAACTTAACATTAACCACTCGTGGTTTAAAAAAATTGATGATACTGTTACATACGTAATGATGGAAATACGTACCGAAACAGATTATGCGCAACATCACATACAAAAAGTAATAGGCATTTTTGCCGCAATGCAAACCTTTGCTAAAGAGTTACAACAACAAAAACACAACGTTATATATATTAAGCTAAATGATAAAAATAACTTACAAAGCTTTGATGAAAATTGTGACGCATTAATTTTAAAAAATAATTTCACTCAATTTCAATATCAGTTACCTGATGAATACAGAGTAGATGAGCTATTAAAAAATTACGCGAAATTACTTACAGTGCCAACAAGCGTTGTTGATACCGAACATTTTTACAGTAATAGAAGCGAACTTGGAAGTTTGTTTGAAGGAAAAAAAATGTATTTAATGGAAACCTTTTATCGTTACATGCGAAAAAAACACCACGTGCTAATTGTTGATGGCGATAAACCATTACACGGTAAATGGAATTTTGATGAAGATAACCGACAAAAATTACCTAAAGAACATAAACCAACACAACCTTTTTTATTTGTAAATAATGTAACTGAAGTTGAATCAGAATTAAAAAAAACAACCATAAAAACAATTGGCGTAGTTGATGCTAAATTTTTTTTGTGGCCAATAAACCGCTCGCAATCCCTGCAATTACTTAGTTTTTTTGTGCAAGAGTGCTTACCATTGTTTGGTACTTTTCAGGATGCGATGGCCCCAAACGAATGGTCGCTATACCATTCGCGACTTTCGTTTTCGATGAATGTAAAACTCATATCGCCACAAGAGGTTGTAAACACAGCCATTGAAGAATATAATAAAAGACCCAATGAAATTGAATACAACCAACTAGAAGGATTTGTTAGACAAATTATTGGTTGGCGCGAATACATGCGAGGCATTTATTGGCTTAAAATGCCAGAATACGCTACACTTAATTATTTTGAACATACGGCAAAATTACCAACTTGGTTTTGGACAGGTAAAACAAAAATGAATTGTTTAAAAAACGCCATAAATCAATCGTTGCAGTTTGCTTATGCACACCACATACAACGGCTAATGATAACTGGTAACTTTGCATTATTAGCTGGCGTTAACCCTAACGAGGTTGATGCTTGGTATTTAGGAATTTACATTGATGCCTTTGAGTGGGTTGAAATCACTAACACGCGTGGCATGAGTCAGTTTGCAGATGGTGGCATTGTGGGCTCAAAACCCTATGTGAGTTCTGCTACTTATATTAATAAAATGAGTTCGTACTGCACAGGTTGTTATTATGATAAAGCAAAAAAAACAGGTGATAAGGCTTGTCCGTTTAATAGTTTATACTGGAATTTTTATGATAAACACGAATTAAAACTATCAAAAAATCCACGCATAGGAATGATGTATAACGTGTGGCGAAAAATGCAACCAAACACTAAAGCAGAGTTATTAGAACAAGCCGATTATTATTTAAAAAACATTAATGATTTATAATTTAACAGTGACTTGTAAAACTGAAATACTAAATATTAACTAGGCATACAAAACAATACAAAAAAACTTGTAAATGAAAACATCTATAGTTTGGTTTAAAACCGATTTGCGTTTGCACGATAACGAAACCTTAGTACGCGCCATTGAACAAAGCGACGAAGTTATACCAGTTTACTGTTTGGATGACGCACACTTTAAAACAACCGAATTTGGCTTTAAAAAAACAGGAAACTTTAGAGTACAATTTTTATTAGATGCATTAGCTGATTTAGATAAAAATTTACGCAACATAGGCTCGGGCTTAATTGTGGTGTGCGGAAAACCCGAAGATGAATTGTTTAAATTAGTGCAAAAGTATAATGTGCAAAAAGTGTTTTGTAAAAAAGAAGTTGCTTTCGAAGAAAAACAAACACAACAGTTAGTAGAAAAAAAATTATGGACAGCCCATTGCCAACTCGAAACATTTAGCACCAGCACGTTATACCATGCACAGGATTTGCCCTTTACTTTAAAAGATATTCCCGATGTGTTTACTAACTTTAGAAAAAGAATAGAAAAAGAAGCAACTATTAGAGAGGTGTTTTTAACACCAAGCACTATTAAATCGCCAATTATTAACCAACTGCAATTGCCTAGTATAACTCAGCTTGGCTTAGCACCCATTATTAGAGACCAACGCGCGGCTATTAATTTTAAAGGTGGCGAAACAGAAGGATATAAAAGATTGACTACTTATTTGTTTAAAACAAAAGCAATATCTACTTACAAAGAAACCCGAAATGGAATGATAGGCGAAAATTATTCAACTAAGTTTTCGGCTTGGTTAGGTTTAGGATGTTTATCGCCGCGAGAAATTTATTATGAATTAAAAAAATATGAGTTGCAATTTTCGGCAAACGAATCAACCTATTGGTTAGAATTTGAATTGTTGTGGCGCGATTATTTTAGATTTATGATGAAAAAACATTCTAACGGTTTTTTTAAACAAACAGGTATACAAACTAAAACATATAATTTAAATAAGCATAATAATGACATATTACTTACTTGGATAAACGGACAAACAGGAGTTGATTTTGTTGATGCCAATATGCTTGAACTTAAACAAACGGGCTTTATGAGTAACCGTGGCAGGCAAAATGTTGCAAGTTATTTATGTAACGATTTAAAATTAGATTGGCGATACGGAGCCGCTTATTTTGAACAGCAATTAATAGATTACGATGTGTGCAGCAATTGGGGAAACTGGGCTTACTTAGCGGGAGTAGGTAACGACCCAAGAGGCAACCGCATTTTTAATATCGAAAAGCAAGCTAACGATTACGACAAAGCAAAAACATACAGAAACCTATGGTTAAATAATGATTAAAGATTATACAATTACCTTTTTCACTACTATTGTTTTAAATAGCTTACTGCAATAATTTGTATTTTTCGTTCGGCTGCTGCATAAGGGCTGTATACCGAGTTTCGAGTATCTTTCACATCATCACTAACAGTGCTTATGGGTAGTTCTCCAATATCTTCGGTTGTAAATTCAATACTGCCTATTTGGTTGTTGTTGGCATTAATGTATTTTAAAAACAAACCATTTTTATATTCTTTAAAATAATTTTGCAAACTACTTATACGTCGTTTAGCTAAGTTTACATTGTAATCGGTACTTGCCAAAGGGCTACAATAGCCTTTCATTGTAATTTTTACTTTTTCGTTACGGCTTAAAACTTTTTCTAATAATAGTGCAAATTTATCTAAGTCCTGCATTCCTGCATCAACACTATCTTCAAAAAAATTATCTAATCTGTTGTTTGCAAAATCTTTTGCATCGTTGTTTAATCCCTTTGTGTATTCTGTTGTGTATTTTTGTTTTAAAATTACATAATCATCATAAGTTTTTTTATAATTTTTTCGTGTTACAATTACTTTTGTTTTAGGTTCGGGCTCATCGTTATGAAAATATAAGGTTAACGGCACCAACACTTTCATTTGATTAATGACGGCTTCACTGGAGTCTATTAATTTTAATGGCTCGGTTAATGGTTCTATTTCTGCACTATAAATGTCGTTACAACAACTCGGTTTATCTTCAAAGTAAGAACCCAAGCGGTTGGATGAAACATAGGCTTTGTTTTTTTTAGAATTTATGCTGTAATAAATATCATTGTAACTACTATTTATTGGATAACCTAAATTTTGAATAGCATTAAAATTTTGATTTTTATACTCCGATTTAAAAACATCAAAACCACCTAAGCCCTTGTGCCAAGTACTACTAAAATATAGTGTTTGATTTTCTGATACAAACCAAGGTGTAATTTCATCTTCGTGCGAGTTGATTAATTTACCCGCATTTATAGGCGTTTCAAATGTATTATCTGCATTCATTGTAGCGTACCAAATATCCATACCACCTTCGCCAGCTGCTCTATCACTTGCAAAAAACAATACATCTTTATTATTTAATTTACTTAAACAAGGCTGTGTATTATTACTACCCAAAACATTTATTGGCGAAGGCAGCTTTTGCAATGCTTGCCAATGCCCATTTATAAATTCGGATAAATACATATCGCAACGGTAATGGCCAGCGTTTATGGCTATGCAGCGCGACATGATTAACTTTGTAAAATCGGCATTAAAACTTGTGTTGGCATTATGTGTTCCGTTTTGGTTAAACAAGCTATCTAACTCTTTAGCCTGTTGCCACTTTTTATTTTTGTTGTTTGATGCGTATAGTTTATTATAATTAACCTCGTTTTTATCTTTTTGATTACCGTTTCGTAATGACGAAAAATATAAAACACTATCGTTTTCAAACGGGGCATACTCGCTTACTTTGCTGTTTACTAAACTATCTAAATGTGTAATGGTAATTTTTATAGGGTTTTTAATGGCAATTAATGCAAAGTCGCAAGCTTCTGTTTCTTGTTTAGCTTTTTGGGCTAATTGTTTTTTTTGTTTGTCTTTACTTGTTTTGTTTTTTTTATAATATTTATCAAAATATTTTTTGGCGTCTTTATATTTACCTGTATTTTTTAAAAGTGTTGCAATGTAAAAGGGCACTTCTTTGTAAACTTTCCCGTTATCTTTTTTTTGTATTTTTAAATACCAGTGCAGCGCCGTTGTGTTATCATAATTTAAGCGCGAGGCATCTGCAAACAATAACTGATATTGAATGTTTGACGAATCTTGTAAAATTATTTGGTTAAAAACTTGAGCTGCCGACGAGTAGTCTTTTAAACTAGTTGCTTCGTTACCTTGCTTAAGTAAACGTTTTATGCTTTGTGCTTTAACAGTGGTTAAAGTAATTAAAATAAATACTATAAAAAGTAGGGACTGTTTCATTACATATAAATTGGGCAAACCCTTGTTTTAGGTACAAATATTTTTGGCTTAGCATAAATGTATATGAGCGATAGTTCAAATCCACCACGAGTGTTAGTTGCTTTTTTAAACTGTGAGTAATTGTAATCGTAACTTAATTGTACGCGAGTGCTTTCGTATTCGAGACCAAGGGTTGTAATAAATGCATCGCCTATGCGTGTTAATAAACCTGCATTTATAATAGTTTTTGTTTTAGTATTTATTGTATAATAGTAAGATGCGCCAACTAAATTTTCTCTAAATTTTTGTTGTTGTGCCGCGTAGTATTCAAGCATTAAAAATGCTTTGTTAGATACATTATAGTGTAATTGTAAAAACTCATTATGCTTTGGTTTTAATGTAACTTTAGCGTTATTATAAAACGAAATATTTGGTTTATTAATGTGATTTAAATTATAACCTACGGTTACTTTAATTTTATTTTTAAACTGTTTGCTTATTACAGTTCCTATTCCAGCATCGGCAAATGTTTTGCTTTGGTTATTAAATGCCTCGCCATTTGCTAAGCCTGAGTTATAAATATCTCCATCCCATTGCCTATCATACGAAAGTTTATTTGCATCAATATTAATATTTGTAAAGCCTGCCATTAATCCTATTGTTGCAGTAAATGTACTATCGAACTTAAAATTAATTTTGTGACTTAACGGAACTTTAAATTCATTTATTTTATAACGCCCATCACCAGCCGCATCGTGATTAAACAATACGCCAACAGCTTGGTTTGTTTTTTGAGCAAACGATTTTTTCAAATTAAAATCGCTTCCAAAACTAAATGTACTGTATGGTATTGGTACCGATTGCCATTGCCTACGGTAGTTAAATATTAATCTGCCATCGCCATTAAAACCACCAGTGTTTGCAGGGTTAATGTTTAGTGGCGACATATTCCAATTACTAAAATGAATATCTTGCGCAACAATTGGTAACGAGTAATGAGCAATGTATATTAACATCAGCCATTTATAAAAATTATTAATAAATAATTTACTCATTTTAGT
>JAYSUQ010000188.1:0-3752 GCA_043718985.1 Bacteroidota bacterium
ATCATAAAAGAGTTTGAGAATAATAATCACAAAATAGAATTTTTACCAGCATATAGTCCAGATTTAAACCCTATAGAGAAAAAATGGGCTCAAGCAAAAACAATAAGAAAAAAAGAAAGATGCACGCCTAGTGAACTTTTTTTTAATTCTAAAATATGACTTATTATATTGATTTAGCTATAACATAAAAACTAAAAACCTGTTTTCTTTTTAATTTCCGATTCGGGTTTTGATTTTAAACCTAATAGCGCCGATGCGTTATTAGGATAAAAGCAAAGTACTTTGTTAAATAATTGGGTTGCTTCTGTTGGGTTTAATAACTGTAAATTTGTCCAACCTAGCATTAGTAAGCCATCTGTGTTTGATGGATAAAGGGTTACTATTTTTTGAAAATGAACTAATGCCGCTTGGTAGTCTTTTTTGGTATAATCCATCATTCCTAAATTATAATGCGTGTAGGTATTTTGCGAATCTAACTTTAAAACAGCTTCATAATAATTTTTAACTTCAGTTTTATTACCCATAGCTGCCGCAGGATAAACAGCGCCCAGTTTTGCCTCAACCGAATTTGGCATTAAATCTACTGCAATTTTATAATAATTTACAGCTTCAAGTTGCATGCCAGCCGAGTAATTAAGCCAGCCTAATCGTAAATTTATTGGATACGATTCTTTATCATAACTATTTTTAAGCACTTGTATTGCGCCTTTAAAATCACTTTTTTCAGATAATTCGTAACTTTTATAAAAAGCATCAATTGTACTATTTATTTTACTAACAGCGTTTGCTTTAACATACAACAACCCATCAAGTGCCGATTTATCTTTAGGTGAATAAAACAAAACGGTATTAAAATGTTTTTCGGCATCGGCATTTTTACTTAAATAAGCAAATGCCCACGCTAAATTTAAATTACATTCATAATCAAATGGATAAAGGTTAACCAGTTTTTCAAAATAAGGTAAGGCTTTGTTGTACTCTTTTTTATAAAAATATAGTAGGCCTAAATTTGCATTAATGGTTTTGTTATTCGGGTCTATTTTTAAAATATTTTCATCTTCACTTATTAATTTAGAATGATCCTCTAACAAATAAGCTGGGTATGTATAACCATATCTAGGTTCTATTGCATTAGGCTTAATATCAATAGCTGTTTTATAATACTGCATTGCTTTTAGCGTTAGGCCGGCTTTGTAATGCAACCATCCTAACCGAATAACAACATCGTAAGATGTGCTATCGTTTAAACTATTAATTGATTGGATGGCGGGTAAGTATTCTGCTTTTTTTTCGAACTCAATGCTTTTAGAAAACGCTAAAAGCGTGGCGTTAGTTTGCGCGGCAATTGGTGCACTAATTAATAATAGTGTAAATAATTTAATTAAACCGTTCATATATTTTTTATTTTTAAGCTTTTTAAAGCTAGTGCATATTTTTTTATTACAATTATATTTTACTTTAAAATAACGTGCATTCACCTCAATTATTTTATTGCAAAATTTTAAAATTCTTTTAGCATTGCGTTTAATTCGGCAGTTGCACAAACACAGGTTTTATTTATAGTGTTAAATAAAATTGCTATGTTTTTTAAATCGCCATTATTACTTGCTAGTAATTCTATTTCGTTTAATGGGTTAATTAATTGATGCATGCCAATAAAACCTACCGATGTTTTTATTTTATGCGATATATATTTTATTACATCATAATTTGAAGTATTAATAGCGTTGTTTAATTCGGTTAATTCGGTTACATTTTGCGCTAAAAAAATTTCTACAATCTCCTTTTTAAATATTGTATTGCCACGCGAAAGTGTGTTTAAGTATTCTTTATCTACAACGTTTAGTGTATGTTGTAAATTATTTATTGAAGTACAAGTATTTAGTTTAATGTTTTCTGTTTTAGGCTTTAAGTGTAATGATATAATATCATATAAATCAATTTCTATAAATGGTTTTGATAAATAATCTATCATACCGCAACTCAAGCATTTTTCTTTTTCGCTTGCCGTTGTATTTGCCGTCATTGCAATAATAGGGATACTGTTATTATAGTTTTCGCATATTTGTTTTGCAGCTTGGTATCCATCCAAAATTGGCATCTGAATATCCATTAAAATTAAATCGTAGGTTGTTTGCTTAACTTTCTCTAAAGCTATGGCGCCATTTTCTGCTAAATCAACATCTATACCAAAACCAATTAAATAGGCGGTTGCTAATTTTTGATTTAATGGATGATCTTCGACAAGTAAAATTTTTAATGGTTTGTGCGATGCTATTTTTAATTGTTGTTGAGGAACTGCCGTAACATTATTTTTGTTTTGAAATGAAAGTGCGTAATTTATTGTAACACTAAACTCTGAGCCAATACCCTCCATACTTTTTAAGGCAATGGTGCCGTTTTGAATTTCGACTAACTGTTTTACAATAGCTAAACCTAAGCCGTTTCCGCCATATTTTCTAGTAGTTTCGGTATTACCCTGATTAAAACGTTCAAAAATAGTGTTTATTTTATCAGGCGCAATTCCAATGCCGCTATCTTTTATTTTAAAATTAAAATGCGCTACATTATTTTTAATAGTAGTTATGTTACAACTTAATAGCACCTCGCCTTGTTGGGTAAATTTAATGGCGTTGTTTATTAAATTAATTAAAATTTGAGTTAATCGTGTAGGATCGCCAAATACATGTGTTGGTGTTTTTGCATCAATAGTTATAACAAAGTTTATTTTTTTTTCGTCGGCCTTGTAGGCAAACATTGTTTTAAGAGAGTTTAATAATTCAATAATATTAAACGAAATAATTTCAATATTTAATTTTCCAGCCTCTATTTTCGAAAAATCTAAAACATCATTAACAATAGTTAAAAGGTTTGAGCCACTTTTTTTTACAGCAAGTAAATAATCTTCTTGCTGTGCATTAAGTTTTGTTTTAGCCAATAAATCCGAAAATCCTAAAATCGCATTCATAGGCGTTCTTATTTCGTGACTCATGTTAGCCATAAATTGTTCTTTAGCAATTGTATTTTCGTCAGCTATTTTTTTAGCAATGCGTAATTCATCCTCTAACTTATTTCTTGTATTTATATCGGCAATTAAAATTATTACTGCAGCAATAGCAGTTATTATTCCTAGCGTTATTTCTAAAAAACTCCACGTTTTTGATGCCTTAACATAATCAATACTATTGTCTAAAAGTGTTGTTGTAGTTTTGCTTAAACTTTCATCAATTTCATCAATGGTTTTAATAATTTCTGCCATTGTATTAACACTAATTTCTTGTATGGCGTTAGGTTTAGATGGTGCTAAAGCGTTAGTTATAACGCTGTTTAAATCTTTAGCTTCAGTTATTTTTAGGTATGTTAGTTTTTTTAACTTATAAAAAGAGGTTTCTTCAGGCTTTCCTAAAAAATATTTTTCCATACTTTTTAAATAAGTTTTTGTTTCGCTTTCTTTTAATTTATAGGCGTCTAAAAATTTTGCGTCGCCAGTTACCATGTAGCCACGTTGTTTGTTTTCTAGCACATTAATGTTGTTTTTAAACGCCTTCATTAATTCAGAAATGCGATAGGCGCTATACAGCTCGGTGTTGTTTTGAGACATGCGAGTTATGTAGTAATTAGCACTAAAGGCAATAAATAATACTAAACAAATACTCATTAATGAACTTATAATGATAATTGTTTTGGTGTATTTTTTTAACTTTCCTTTCATTAACATATTTAATTTTGTTGCAGTTTTTTTAATTCTAAAA
>JAYSUQ010000189.1:0-3738 GCA_043718985.1 Bacteroidota bacterium
TTCGGACGGCTGTGTTAATTTGTATGAAATTTAAATTTCAACTCTTGTAATAACCAAACTACATAATTTGTATTTATCGAGAAATTTATTTTTATTGTATATTTGATAATATCAAAATTTATTTATCGATGAAAAAAAACGTACTATTTTTCGCAATTATTGTAACAACTTTGTTTCAAAATATATTTGCTCAAGTTAATGAACGTGGCTTTCGATCGTCAGAAATAAATAGTGCCAAACAACTATCGGCTAATCGGTTTATAAATAATACTGATGTAGTTATGCTTGATACAAAAGGAGTATTTTTATTTAGTTCGTTTAATAAAAAAGCTGCAAATGGAGATTTTGTAAATTATAACAATAATGAAAATTACACTAAAACTATCTATACTCCAGTTATAAGTGATAAAATTAATCTTCGTTTTACTTATTTTTTGACCGAAGTAAATACCGATTTTTTATATATTTATGATGGAGAAAATACCAACGGCCTATTATTAGCAACATTATCGGGGAGTTTAGCTTACAATACTACTTTTCAATCAACTACAAATTCAATTACTTTAAAGTTTGTATCTAACGAAACAAATACTGAGAGGGGATTTAAATTATATGCTTACGCCGAAGGTTTAGGTATATTTAATCAGTTAGCACAAAAAGCATCTTCCGTTTGTAACAGTGTTTTAGCTACCGATGAATGCTTGCAGGCTCCAGCCATATGCGATTTTAATGTGTATTGCGGCATAACATCTGCAAACTTTACAGCAGGTAATACAAGTTTGTTAAATGATTTTTGTGGTAGTATCGAAAACAATTCTTGGATTTCTTTTATACCAAGTGCCACAACTGTAAGTTTTGTGGTTACATCGGGTGGTTGTGCCGATAATAGTAGCGGCATACAAGCCGTAATTTATGATACACCTAATTGTTTAAGTTATACTCAAGTATCTAATTGCGAATCTCAAAATAGCGCAAGTGGTACTTTTACTATTACTAATAATGTTGCTTTACAAATTGGGCAAATTTATTACATAATGATAGATGGCTTTGGTGGTAATGTCTGTTCTTATTCTATTACTGCAGGTGCTGGTATGATTGGTGGTTTAAACATTAACACACCTTATCCAGAAATATGTGGAGGATACACCACTACGCTTACTTCATCAATATTTAGTACAAATTATGCTTGGACAGATAATTTCGGAAATACGTTTCCAAATCAACAAAGCATTACAGTTAGTCCTACCGTTACAACAACTTATTCGTTAATAGTTGATGCTAATGCTTGTGGAGTAACAAATACCGTTAAAACATTAACTGTAAATTCTACATTATCGGCACCTACAATAAATACTGCAACTTTAATATGTAGTAACTCAACAGTTTCATTAACTACCAATGCAGTAGGTTATAATTATTTGTGGTTTGGCCCTAATGGTTTTACCTCTTCACTTCAAAGTCCAATAATCTCTAATTTTACCAGCATTAATAATGGAACTTATTCATTAAGTATCAATATAAATAATAGCTGTATATCTGTTGAGGCTACTAAAACATTATCAACAGCAGTAAGCCCTACCGTTAGTTTAACGGCATCATCAACAACTCTTTGTAATTTTAATGGCACTTCTAGCGTAACGTTTACCGCTTCGGGTTCTAATGCAGCAGCTAACGGATATAGTTGGAATTGGAATATGTTAGAATCTAATGTTATAACGCAAAACTGTATAAGCATTCCTTTTGTTGGATTATCGTGTAACAACAATCTAAGTTTACCTTCATTAAATGCTGGAAAAAATGCAACGATGACGCCATCTTTACCAACAACTATATGCGTAGTAGCAACAGGCACAAACGGTTGTGTTAGTACAAGTACTTGCATTAGTATTACCGAAGCAAGTACGGCTACTATTCAAATAGTTGGTAACGCTAATATTTGCAGAGGTGATAGTTCGTTAATTACTACAATTGGTACCGCACCATTTGCGTGGATGTTTCCAGCAAATAGTGGAACATTAACGTTATCGGCAAACGGTGATAGTTTGTGGGCTAAACCAGTTACCCCCGTTACTTATACTGTTAAAGCAATAGATGCGGCATCTTGTACGGCTACTAAATATGTAAAATTTGGAGTAGATACGCTATGTGTATGGCCTGGTGATACAAACCGTGATGGCATAGTTAATCAAAACGATTTATTGCCTATAGGTGTTTATTATAACGCATCAGGCTACGTAAGGCCTAACCCATCATTAAATTGGGAGGGGCAATATTGTTTACCTTGGCTACCAACAGGCGCAAATTTAAAACAGGCAGATTGTAACGGTAACGGCATAGTTAACGAAGCCGACACATTGGCTATTTATCAAAACATAAATTTAACTCATGCTCCAAAAGCAACTTTAACAAATACTACAAATCCCGAAATTTCAATAACATTTCATAAATCAGTTTACAATGCAAACGACACTGTTATTGCATATTTACATTTAGGAGTTGATACTGTGCCTATGTCTAATTTTTATGGAGCAGCATTTAAAATTACTTATGATGACTTTATGATACAATCAAATACAGCTCAATTTAATTTTATGAATTCGTGGGTTGGTACACCTTCTATTGATGTGATTACTTTTAATTATTTACACGTGCCAACTCAACAATTTTTAGAATCTTTTGTAAGAAACACGCACACTAACATATCGGGTTATGGAACGTTTGCAGTAGCCAAATTTTTATTAAAAACTGCATTAACATCAACTGTGTTTTCGGTAACGTTTAACGATGGCATTAAAACCTCTAACGATTTTAATGTAGCACCTTTAGCAAGCGTTACTGCAACGGTTCCAATTAATATAAATATAATATCTGGTATAAATGATGTAGCAAAGCAACGACTTTATATTGCACCTAACCCTACTAACGATTTATTAACTATTAATAGTAATTATATGTTACAAAAAGTAGAAATTTTTAATTTAGCTGGGCAAGTTTTGTTATCAGAAAAAACTTCGGTTAAATCACATTTGTTAAACTTACAAAATTTATCAAATGGTATTTATTTTGTGAAAATAATTTTCGAAAATGGATTTATTGAAACAAAGAAAATAATTAAACAGTAAGTGTTAAATGAAAAAATTTGAGCGCATTTGAATTAAAAATTTAATTTTAAACTAAACTTTTAATTTGTCTGAATTTTAAAATATTTATTTGCATTTGATGGATCAACTTTTGTTAAATTTTCAACCGCTTTTGTTTTTTCATCAGTAAATCCTTTCGAAAATATATTAATAACCTCATCTACTTTTGCATCAAAAAACAATTCCATTATAAACGATGCTGGTCTGTTTTTATAAACACCTACTAATAAATCGGTCGAATTTAATATTACTTTACGTCCCTCATCTGCCTTATCGTTCATAATATCTAAACCTAAACGATGGTATTTATAAGTACATTCTCTAATTGGTTGAAAAACTGGTTGCAACGCATTTTCTATAATCCAATACCTGTTTTTAGTTGAGCCACTTTCGTTCGATTTCCACCCTAACTCAGAAGCGCTTTGTGCGTTAGATACAATTGTTTGTGCTTTTTGAAAGTACTCGGTACCACCTAAATTTGTAAAGGTATCGTAATCGCTAGCAATAATTATGTAAGCATAAAAAGCTAGTACCGATGTTAAGTTGTTTGAAAACGTGTTTACATTAAAATCGAGCTGTTGAAATTGCTGAAATTTAA
>JAYSUQ010000190.1:0-10662 GCA_043718985.1 Bacteroidota bacterium
CGTATTCGATTATAGTAAACGACCGTAACGATCAATTATTATCAGCTAAAATTGCAAAAGATGGGCAATGGCGTTTTCCTGTATCAACCCAATTAAATTCAAAATTTGCAACGTGTATTTTATCATACGAAGATGAATATTTTTACAAGCATTTAGGAGTAAATCCACTTTCGCTAATTAGAGCATTTAAACAAAATAAAAAAGCAGGTAAAGTTGTAAGTGGTGGTAGCACGGTTACTATGCAGCTTGCACGCTTAATGCGAAAAAATAAAAAACGTACTTATTACGAAAAATTTATTGAATTAATTTTAGCCTTACGTATTGAGGTTGGTTATACTAAAAAAAGTATACTACAACAATATATTTCTCATGCCCCATTTGGCGGCAATGTTGTTGGTTTAGATGCTGCTGCTTGGCGCTATTTTGGACGCGGGCAGTTAAATTTATCGTGGGCCGAATGCGCTACTTTGGCAGTATTACCAAACTCACCATCAATTATTTATCCAGGTAAAAATCAACAAAAATTAAAAACAAAGAGAGATAAATTACTTTATAAATTACTTACACGTAACATTATTGATATTGAAACATATAAACTAGCAGTACAAGAATTATTGCCCCAAAAACCCTATCAATTACCAAATAATGCAAGGCATTTGCTAAACAAAGCCGTTACCGAAAATGTAACAAGTACTAATTTTAAATCAACTATTAATAGCGATTTACAAATCAAAGTGATAGAGGTGTTAACAAAACACGCAATTGCTTTAAAACAAAACGAAATACATAATGTGTGTGCCTTAGTTTTAGATATAAATAAAAATGAAGTACTAACTTATGTTGGCAATACGCCATTAAAAGATAAAGAGTCGCATGGCGAAGATGTTGATGTGATAATGGCTAACAGAAGTACTGGCAGTTTATTAAAACCTTATTTATATGGTTTTATGCTTAACGATGGCGAGTTGCTGCCAAACATGTTGGTAGCAGATATTCCTACTCAAATTGCAGGCTATGTACCACAAAATTTTAATTTTACTTTTGATGGTGCAGTACCAGCTAAACAAGCCTTAGCGCGAAGTTTAAATATACCAGCCGTAAAAATGTTACAGCAATATACGGTTGATAAATTTTTAGACCGTTTAAAACAAATTGGATTATCAACAATGAATAGATCAGCTGATGATTATGGCTTATCATTAATACTTGGTGGTGGCGAAGCAAAGCTTTGGGATATGTGCTCGGCTTATGCAAGTATGGCAAGGGTTTTAAATAATTATAATCTCTCTCAAAAATATTATAATAATGATTGGTTAAAGCCAAATTATAATTTAAGTGAAAAAATAAATAAAAAAACTATTTCAAATTCAGTAATATCAGCTGGGGCAGCTTGGTTAATGTTTGAAGCAATGGCCGATGTTAGTAGGCCCGATGTTGATGCGAGTTGGCAGCGAATTGGTAACTCACAAAAAATTGCATGGAAAACAGGAACAAGTTTTGGATACCGAGATGGTTGGGCAATTGGTGTTACTAGTAATTATGTTGTTGGGGTGTGGGTTGGTAATGCCGATGGTGAAGGCAGACCAGGACTTACAGGCATATCGGCTGCTGCACCAATTTTATTCGAAATTTTTGGAGCATTACCTAAAAATTATTGGTTTAAATTACCTGTTAATGATTTAAAGCAGGTTAGCGTTTGTAAACAAAGTGGTTGTTTAGCTTCGTATAATTGCACCGACATTAAAAACGAATTAATACCTAAAAATAGTAATGTGGCCATAACGTGTACATACCATAAATTGATACATACCGATGCGAGCGAACAATATAGAGTTACTGATGAGTGTTGGTTACCTTTAGATATGAAAACAAGTTCGTTTTTTGTACTACCACCTGTGCAGGAATATTATTTTAAAACTAAAAACCCAACCTACAAAACGTTACCACCATATAAAATTGGATGCGAGCCCGAAATAGAGAAATCGATGGAAATGATTTACCCAAAAGCGCGAACAATAATTTATATACCTTATGAATTAAGTGGCGAAAAAGGCAAAACAGTTTTTGAATTAGCGCATAGGAACTTAAATGCACGTGTTTTTTGGCACATTGATGGTGAGTTAGTTGGCACTACACAAAACATACATCAACTTGGGTTAAACCCAGAAAAAGGCAAACATATGTTAACAATAACCGATGATTTAGGGCAAACACTTACAATACCTTTTGAGGTTATTAGCGAATTAAAAAAATAAATTTTAATGTATTTTTATTTACAGTTGTATTAACTTTATGTTAAAGTTTTACTTTTAAATATTTAGCAGTAACACTACTTTTATTTTTAATAATATCTTCGGGTGTACCTTGCGCTACTATATTTCCGCCTTCTTCTCCACCTTCTGGTCCAATATCAATAATCCAATCGGCACATTTAATAACATCTAAATTATGTTCTATTACCACAATCGAATGCCCCCTATCAATTAAAGCATTAAACGATTTTAATAGTTTAGCAACATCATGAAAATGCAAACCAGTTGTTGGTTCATCAAAAATAAATAAGGTTTTTGTAGTTGTACTGCCACCAATTAAAAAAGTTGCTAATTTAATTCGCTGCGCTTCGCCACCACTTAAAGTGCTTGATGATTGACCTAATTGAACATATCCTAAACCAACTTCTTGCAAAGGTTTTAAACGTTCGATAATTTTTCGGCAAACACGCTCTGTTTCATCTTGGCTAAAATATATAACCGAGTCGTCTATTGTCATCTCTAACACATCGCTAATCGATTTTCCTTTATATGAAATTTCTAATGTTTCGGCTTTAAAACGCTTGCTGTTACAAGCTTCGCAAGGCAAATTAATGTCGGCCATAAATTGCATTTCAACTGTTATGGTGCCTTCGCCTTGGCAAACCTCGCAACGGCCACCATCTACATTAAACGAAAAATGAGATGGTTTATAATTACGTACTTTAGACAAGGCTTGTTCTGCAAAAAGTGTTCTAATTTCATCATACGCTTTAGTGTAAGTTACAGGATTACTGCGCGATGATTTACCAATTGGATTTTGATCTATAAACTCAACGTGCTCAATACTTTTTAAACTACCACTAATTTTATCGCTTTTTACATTTGCAAAGTAACCATCTAAATATTTTTTTATAGTTGGATATAAAACTTTTTTTACTAAAGTAGATTTTCCAGAGCCACTAACACCAGTTACGCAACACAAGGTGTTTAAAGGGAATTTTACAGATATGTTTTTTAAATTGTTTTCGTTTGCATTTGTTATTTCAATAAATTCTTTAAATTTTCGTCGTGCTTTTGGCACTTCAATTTTTAGTTTATTGGTTAAATATTTAGCTGTAAAACTTTCACTATCTTTTAATAACTCTTTGTGGGTACCCTGAAAAACTAATGTTCCACCATTAGTACCTGCTTCGGGTCCAATATCAATTAACTCGTCTGCGGCAAGCATAATATCTTCATCATGTTCAACCACAATAACAGTATTACCTTGCGCTTGCAACGATTTTAAAACTACTATTAATCGTTCGGTATCACGAGAGTGTAGCCCAATACTTGGTTCATCTAAAATGTATAAACTACCAACTAGGCTACTACCTAGCGATGTAGCTAAATTAATACGCTGACTTTCGCCACCACTTAGTGTATTAGCTACACGATTTAAACTTAAGTAGCCTAAGCCAACATCTAATAAAAATTGCAAGCGTGTGTTTATTTCAATTAGTAAACGTTTTGCAATTGTAGTATCGTGGTTGTTTAATATTAGTTTTCTAAAAAATTCGCGCAACTCAACAACAGGCATTAGTACTAATTCTGATATTCCTTTACTATTAATTTTTACATAGTTCGCATCTTTTCGTAAGCGTGTGCCTTGGCAATCGGGGCAGTTAGTTTTACCACGATAGCGCGCTAACATTACACGGTATTGTATTTTATAACTTTCTTTTTCGAGCATTTTAAAAAAAGAATTAATACCTTCAAAGTGGGTGTTGCCTTGCCACAGTAAATTATATTGTAATTTTGTTAATTGCGCAATTGGTTTATGAATAGGGAAATCGAACTGATGCGCATTTTTAATAAGCATGTTTTTATACTGACTCATAATTTCGCCATTCCAGCAAGCAATAGCGTTTTCAAAAACCGAAACACTTTTATTTGGTATTACTAAATCATGATCAATACCAATAACGCTACCAAAGCCTTCGCAAGTTTTACATGCGCCAATTGGATTGTTAAAACTAAAAAAATTTAAATCAGGTTCGTCAAACAACATGCCATCTGCCTGAAATAAATTAGAAAAATGATGTTGGTTGTATTTTCCGTTTTCAATATCTATAAAAATTTCGCAAGTTCCATTGCCTTCATAAAAAGCTGTTTGCACACTATCGGCAACACGGTTACTAAAATCTTCATCTGTTATATCAACAACAATTCTATCAATTAGTAAAAAAATAACATCTGTTTTTTTAGTTTTTTTTATGTCAAAATCACTAATTTTTTTTATTTCGTTATTAATTAATATCCTCGAAAAGCCTTGCTGGTTAAGTAATTCCAAATGTTTATCAATAGTTCTATCTTTTGGGGTAATTAATTTTGATAATATTAAACATTTGGTTTCGTTACTTAGTGTAAATATAAAATCTACTACATCGGTAACGGTGTTTCGTTTTACTTCGTTACCCGATATTGGGCTGTATGTTTTGCCTACACGGGCATATAGTAATTTTAGATAATCGTAAATTTCGGTAATTGTACCAACGGTACTGCGTGGGTTACGTGATATTACTTTTTGCTCTATAGCAATTGCTGGCGATATGCCTTTTATGTATTCTACTTTAGGTTTTTCTAACCTGCCTAAAAACTGGCGGGCGTAAGCCGATAAACTTTCAACATAGCGTCGTTGCCCTTCGGCATATAACGTATCAAAAGCTAAAGATGATTTACCTGAACCCGAAAGGCCTGTAATTACAATAAATTTATTACGAGGCAATGCCACATCAATACCTTTTAGGTTGTGCATGCGAGCATCTTTTATAATAATAAATTCTTTTGGGCTTAGTTTGGTTATGTCTGTTGTTTTTTTCAATGTCTATGTTGTTTTGTTAACTCAATCGTTTTTGTATTATTTTACTTATGTTACCAAACACCATGCCTGGCGAAAATTTACGCCATTCAAAATCAGATAACTCACCATCCGATATAAAATAATAATCTAAGTTAGCTTGTTTAAATTCTTTTAATACGTGATCACTAAAATTTACAAAAACTATCCAACCATCGTCGCCATTATCGTCAAACCATTCTTCGTAATATGAGTCGTCTGACGAATGAAAATTTAAAACGTTTTCGCCAATTAAAATGTATTTATTTATTTTACGAAAAGCTAACTCGTCAATAATATCACGTTTAAGTAACATAATATCGTTAGTTATGGCATCGTTCCATTCGCCAATTAATTCAATTATCGCATATTTTTCTTCATAATCAACAAACAAAATTTTTAAATAAAGTGTTTCGCTGCCCATATCGTCCCATTGTGGGTGTATGTAGTAATTGTAAACAGTATTACTAAATTCAAACTCGCTATACTCGCGTCCATAAAACGGAGAGTCTTCATCATCTGAGGCAACATATAAATGATGCCAGTTATAAAATGGTTCTAATTCGTGCATAAAAAAATTATCCTTTTTTCATACTCAACCTAATTTGAGTAATTAACTTTTTAGTGTATAACGGAAAATCGCCTTGCATCATCCAACTGTAATAGCCTGGCTCTTTTTCAAACACTTCTTTCACTGTTTTATCTTTGTGTTTACCAAAACTAAATACCTCTTCGTTTTTATCGTTATAAATAATGCGCCCAGCTAAGTCGGCGTTTTTAGATCGCATTGTAAAAGCACTTAACGCATCAATGTTATTTTGTATTGGCACATGCTTATTTCCTTTATCATCTTCTATTTCGGTGTTTTGATAATGAGCTAATTGAGCTTTAAATATTTCGTAAGTTGCAATTGTGTCAGCCTCGGCCGAGTGTGCGTTTTCTAATTTTTGACCACAATAAAATTTATAAGCTGCCGATAAATTGCGAGGTTCCATTATATGAAATATGTTTTGAACATCAACTAATTTTCTATTTCGTAAATCAAAATCAATATCTGCGCGCATAAATTCTTCAATTAATATTGGCACATCAAATTTATTTGAGTTAAAGCCTGCTAAATCGCAATTAGTTAAAAATTGAGCTACCTGCGCGCCAAGCTCTTTAAACGTTGGGCAGTTAGCAATATCTACATCATAAATACCATGTACTTTTGATGAAAATAAAGGTATTGGGATTGTTGGATTTACTCGTTTAGTAAGTATATCGGTTGTGTTATCTACGTTAACTCTCACAATTGATAGTTCTACAATTCTATCGCTGGCAACGCTAACGCCAGTTGTTTCTAAATCAAAAAAGGCTAATGGTTTGGTTAAATTAATATGCATGTTTAATAGTTATAAATGATGTGTTAAATGTTTAGTTAATTATTTTTTATTTTTTTGTTTAGGTATTTAATTCTGATAGCACTTCATCTATTGATTTTACTTTGTTGTAAAAGCTATTGATTTTATGTATTACGTTTTCTATAACTGCATCGGGGCAAGATGCACCACTGGTAATAATAATTTTTAAAGTTTCTTTTTGTGGTAAAAAATTTGCGGTTGTAATTAATTTTTTATTTAGGTAATCGAAATGCTGAATTGTTGTGTTATTTAAAATTTCTTTTTCGGATGATATAAAGTATGTTTTAAATTTACGTTCGCACAACTCTACTAAATGCGATGTGTTGCTGCTATTGTAGCCACCAACAACTATTGCTAAATCGGCATCTGTTTGTAATAAGCCGTAAGTTGCGTCTTGGTTTTCGTTGGTTGCATAGCATAACGTATCGCGAGTATCCGCAAAGTGTTGTGTTATGTTTTCTGTGCCAAATTTTTGAGTCATTATTGATTTAAAATAATCCGCAATTTCTTGAGTTTCGCTGGCTAACATTGTTGTTTGGTTAATAACGCCAATGCGTGTAAAATCGGTTTCAATATTTAAGTGTTCTGAATATTTATCTTTAAAATCAGTTTCAAATTCTTTTTCACTTTTTGTTTCTAAAATATAATTACCCAGTAATTTTGCTTCGTTTAAATCGCGAACCACAATTGCTTTACTATGTTTATCGCTTCGCGAAAACGTTGAGCGAGTTTCTTCGTGTGTGTGCTTACCGTGTATAATTATTGTATAGTTATCTTTACCAATTACTTCCGATTTTTTCCAAACACGCTCTACAAACGGGCAGGTTGTATTGTACGTTTCTGTTTTTATGTTTTTTGTTTTTAATTTATCAAGTATATGTAATGGCGCTCCAAATGCGGGTATTATTACAATGTCATTTTCGGTTAATGTGTCAAACGAAATTAATTGTTTACCCTGTGTATCTTGCAAAAATGTAACGCCTCTGTTAATTAAATCGTTATTAACATCAGGGTTGTGTATCATTTCACTTAATAAAAAAATACGCTTGTTAGGGTTTTCATCTAAAGCTTTATATGAAATTTCAATGGCGTTTTCTACTCCAAAACAAAATCCAAAATGACGCGCTATTAAAAACTGTATAGGTCCAAAATTTAGCAAGGTTGGCGAGTTGTCTTGCTTTCGCGGATCTTGCAATTTACGGTATTGTTTTACCTTTGTAATTATTGGGCTTCGGTAAAACTCAGGCACGTTAAATGTTTTCATTTTTTTTATTCTTTAGTTTTTTTAACTACTTATTTTTTTCAATTTAATTTGTTGTTATTTCAGTACTAAATCTTTTATTAATCTATTTGCTACAAATTTATTTACTTTATCTATAATGTCTTTTTTAGCAAAGGTCATTTCGTTACGCACAACTGCCGAATCTATTGATACAAATAACACTCCGCTATTATAATTTATTTGTGTGGTGTGTTTAGATATGGTGTGACCAACAATGTTTTCCCAACCGTTGCGTATGGCATAAATACTGTATTTTTCATCCAACTTTTCTTCTTTAAAAAGTTGCGTTATGGCATCGCCTAATTTTATGAGGTTAGATTTTCGCATGCTGTGTTATTATTCCGTTATCTACATTATAAATAATATACGGCGATTGATGATTTAAAAATAATTTGTGTATACGCTCTGCATGTGTATCCGTAATAAATACTTGACCAAAAGCATTACCACTCACTAAATCTATTAATTTATTAAAACGTGTTTCATCTAATTTATCATAAATATCATCGAGCAATAATAATGGTTTAGTTGTTTTTTTTGTATTAATAAGTTCAAATTGCGCTAATTTTAAGGCTAACAAAAATGATTTTTGCTGCCCTTGCGAGGCGAATTTTTTTAACGGATTTTCTTCTAATTTAAAACTTAAATCATCTCGGTGCGGCCCCGTTGTTGTGTAATGCACTGCTCTATCTTTTGCTAAGCTATTTAATAAAACTGTTTTGTAACTATGTTCGTGTAGCGAATTTTCATATTCAACACTTACGTTTTCTTTGCTTTCGCTAATAAATTTATAGTTTTTATTAAATAACGGTATAAATTCTTCTAAAAAATGTTTTCGTTTATTAATTAGTAATTCGCCATACATTATTAATTTATCATCCCAAATTTCTAAGCTAATTCCATCAAAACTTTTGCTTTCATAAAAATGTTTTAGCAAGGCATTGCGTTGGTGTAATGCATGGTTGTATGATATTAAATTTTCTAAATAAGCTTTATCGTATTGCGAAACAATACTATCCATAAATTTTCTTCGCACTTCGCTACCATCCCAAATTAATTCATTATCAGATGGGGATATCATAACCAATGGATACAACCCAATATGTTCGGATAAGCGTTCGTATTCTTTTTTATTATGTTTAAATTGTTTTTTTTGGCCTCGTTTAACCCCACAGTGTATTTCGTGCGTTTCGCCATTTTTATTTATCCAACCTTGTATAACAAAAAATGGCTGGTTGTGTTTTATGTTTTGACTATCAATTGAATTAAAAAAACTTTTACAAAAAGCAATGTAATGTATTGCATCTAATAAATTAGTTTTACCCATTGCGTTATTACCAACAAAGCAATTAAATTTAGAGCAAAACTCAAGTTGAGTTTCATCGTAATTTTTAAAATTTATTAATGATATTTTTTCGAGTAACATTTGTGATTAAAGATACGAGCAAATGCCTTTTATTTAGCCGTTGTTATTAATTATTAAAAAAAAGTTAAAAAAAAATCTCACCCAAATTAACGAGTGAGATTTTTTAATAATTTAAATTAACTGTTAGTAACGGTAAGCTTCCCCTTTAAATGGTCCAGCTACTGGCACTCCAATATAATCTGCTTGGTCTTGTTGCAAAGTATCTAACTCTACACCAATTTTAGCTAAATGTAAACGCGCTACTTTTTCGTCTAAAATTTTTGGTAACACATATACTTTTTTCTCATAAGCAGCCGTGTTTGTCCATAATTCTAACTGAGCTAAAGTTTGGTTTGTAAATGAGTTACTCATTACAAAGCTTGGGTGACCTGTAGCACAACCTAAGTTAACTAAACGGCCTTCGGCTAAAACAATAATTTTTCTATCTTTAATAGTGTATTGGTCAACTTGTGGTTTAACAGTATCTTTAGAAGCACCGTAAGTTTTGTTTAACCAAGCCATATCAATTTCTGTATCAAAGTGACCAATGTTACAAACGATTGCGCCATGTTTCATCATTTCAAAATGACGACCAACAATAATATCTTTATTACCTGTAGTAGTTACTAAAATGTCTGCAATTTTAGCTGCGTTATCCATTTTCATTACCTGGTAACCGTCCATTGCAGCCTGTAAAGCACAAATTGGGTCAATTTCGGTAACAATTACACGTACGCCTTGCGATGATAACGATAAAGCTGAACCTTTTCCAACATCACCATAACCTGCTACAACAGCAATTTTACCTGCCATCATTACGTCAGTAGCTCTGCGAATTGCATCAACTAACGACTCACGACAACCGTATTTGTTATCAAATTTCGATTTAGTAACCGAATCGTTAACGTTAATAGCCGGTAACAATAAAGTACCTTTTGCCATACGCTCGTATAAACGGTGCACGCCAGTTGTTGTTTCTTCTGATAAGCCTTTGATTCCAGCTGCTAATTCAGGATATACATCAAATACTAAGTTTGTTAAATCGCCACCATCATCTAAAATCATATTTAATGGGGCGCGGCCTTCACCAAACCATAATGTTTGTTCAATACACCAATCAAACTCTTCTGCAGTCATACCTTTCCAAGCATAAACTTGAATACCAGCTGCTGCTATTGCTGCTGCTGCGTGATCTTGAGTTGAGAAAATATTACAAGAACTCCAAGTAACCTCTGCACCTAAAGCTGTTAATGTTTCTATTAACACGGCTGTTTGAATGGTCATGTGTAAACAACCTGCAATGCGAGCCCCAGCCAAAGGCTTAGATGCGCCATACTCTGCACGAAGCGCCATTAATCCTGGCATTTCTTCTTCTGCTAATGTAATTTCTTTACGACCCCATTCTGCTAATGAGATGTCTTTTACTTTGTACGCTAAGTACT
>JAYSUQ010000020.1:0-6465 GCA_043718985.1 Bacteroidota bacterium
TAGTTGCAATAGTATAAATATTGATGCTGGTACTGTTTGTAATTCTATTTATTTATGGAATACAAGCGCAACTACAAATTCAATTAACACAACAACTTCGGGCATTTATTATGTTAAAGTAACCAATAGTTGTGGTGAAGCCAACGATACAATTAAAATCAATAGCTGTTTAGGCAACCTCTCTATTTTAGGTGCAACATCTATTTGTAAAGGCGCAACAACCAGCTTATCGGTTACTGGAGCCAGCAATTACACTTGGCAACCAACTAGTAGTTTAAATACACCAACAGGCAGTGTGGTTATAGCAACGCCAAGTGTTACTACAACCTACTCGGTTGCTGGCACACTAACTAATGGTGCGGTAAGCATTGCACAAATATTAGTTACAGTGCAACAAGCACCTACAATTGCATTAAGTGGCAACACCATTGTTTGCAATAACCAAAGTAGTGTATTAAATGCTACTACCAATGCTACAAATTATGGTTGGGTAAATGGTATAGCAAATAATAATGCTGTTACTGTAAGCCCTAGTGTTACTACAACTTATACGTTTAATGCAGTTAGCAATAGTGGTTGTGTAAATAAAGATTCGATAAAAGTTTTAGTAGTAAATGCATTAGATGCCAACTTTAATATTAATAAAGATAGTTGTAGCAACACAATTAATTTAACCGCTACAACTTATACAAATGCCACTCATTATTGGCATTTTGGTAATAATAATAATAATAATACATCTTTAAACTCAAACACAAACTACACTTACAATACTTTTGGCACGTTTACAATTACACACATTACCAATAATGGTAGTACTTGTGCCGATACCGCAACACAAACAATAACCGTTATAAATAATGAGTTTACTCAGGCAAATTTGCCAAATGTGTTTACACCAAATGGCGATGGCGTTAACGATTATTTTTTATTTAAAGGCTCGGCAAATTGTATAACTGGTGCTATTAAAATATACAACCGTTGGGGGCAATTGCTTTACCAAAACGATACCATAAGCACAATCCAATGGAAAGGGACTAACACAAAAGGAGAAATTGTGCCCGATGGAAATTATTATTACATAGCAACAATTAATGGCACCGATTATACAGGGCAAATTAGTTTGTTTAGATAAGTTGTTAGTCGTTTAAAAAACTTCAATTCTAAATTATATTACAGAACACTAATTAGCATAAGGCTTCAAAATCGGTAATTATGTTTTTTCTTTGATTTGCTAAACTATCAAAAGTTGATTTAGCTGTTTTTTTTAATTTTAATAAACGTAACATGCCTTTTGTTTTTTTTCGTAAAGGCGATAAATGTAAACTTAACCAACCTGTTACTACAAATAATAAAATTATAAAAATAGCATACCAATAATTTGACGTAAATGCTTTTGATACAAAAAACAAAAACAAATAATAAAATAAAAAAACAAAAGCGCCTAATCCCATTAAAAAAGAAGCTTTAAATTCAATAATTTTAACTTTTTTGTTTACCAAAAACTCGGTTAATTTATAAGGAGCATAATTACCAATTAAAGCAACTATATATAACGGAAATGTTACTACAATAGCCAATACTAATAAAGTAATAGTAGCATAATTAATAGCTGTTTGTTGGGCAGGGTTAATTAACCAATCACGTAATTTTAATGTTTTTAATTGAGTAGTGTAAACTGTTGTTTTAAGTGCTAATTTATTTGCTAGTAATTGTTGCTCATCACTCAAACTATTAAATGTGTTAGCAACATAGTTAGATAACATAAACTCATGTTCTGCATTATTTGAGTTTAAATTATTTAAAGCATAAAACTTATAGTTATAAATTTCTTCAATGTGGCTAATTACTTTTTCGTTAATTGGATTATTAATATTTACAATTAACTCTTTCATTTTAGGCGTTAAATTGGCAATAAAACTATTCATCGCTTTTGCTGGCGATTCTTTATAAGCTGGATAATAATCGCTCATTTTAATTGGCTCGCCTACATTAAAAAAAACATTGCCTCTAAATTGTGAGGGATTACTATAATTTATACCAACTGGCACAACTGTTAGGTTTGGTATATCAACCGCATCCATAGCTCCAAAAATCATACGAGGTACCCCTTTTTTTAGTGGTCGTAACCTACGTTCTTGAATGCATAAGCCTTCGGCGAAAATTATTATTTTTTTATTTTTTTTTAATAATGCATTTACTCTTTCATAGGTTTCATCATTTTTTTTTAACCCTTCTTTGCCACCATCTTGTATTCTAAAAATGGGAATAATACCTATGCTTTCTAAAATTACGCTTACAATTCCTTTTTTAAATGCATCGCCTCTGGCTAAATAAAACAAGCGTGGTGGGTAGGTTGCAACGGTTAAGGCTATTGGATCAATAAACCCGTTAGGGTGATTCATTGCAATAATTACAGGCCCTTTAACCTGTAAATAATGAGCATTTTTAATTTTAAATTTTTTAAAAAAAACACGAATTACAAAACACAAATAATATTTAAGAATATGCCAAATCATACTTTTAGTTTAAAGCTATTTATTTAATAAAAAATGGTCGAGTTATAAATGATTGTATTTATAACTCGACCCATACATTGTTTTATAGTTAATTACCCAATTGGTGGTGGCATTGGTGGTGGCACCGCGCCAAACAATGCTATTAACTCGGCTTGTGTTTCGGCAGCTAACCAACCTGCCATACCTTGTTTCCAAACAATACTTTGTTTAGTTAATTGGTTAGTTATAACCATACTTTGTAATTGCTGCATTGTAAATGGCCCAGTTTGCGCACCATTAACAGCAACAAAATATTGTAATACTGGCGGTGGCGGCGGTGGCATACTTGCTTGGTTTTGATTTGGAGTGTTTTGGTTCATCATATTTGTTACCATATTACCCATTCCCATACCAACTCCCATACCAATACCTGCACCACCTAAACCCTGGTTGTTGGCGGCATCTTTAATAGCATTAGCGGCATTAAACTGTGCTAATTTATTTACATCAATTGCACCTAAACGCGAGTAGTTAAAAATTTCTTTCTTTAACTCATCAGGCATTGATACGTTTTCAACTAAAAATTTTGTTATAGTTAAACCGTATTCTGTAAAATCCGAATTAATTTTTTCTTGCCCTAATTTTGATAACTCATCTAAGTTTGCAGCAAATTTTTCAACGGGTATGTTACCTTCGCCAACGGCATCAGTAAACTTTGTAACCACCATAGTTTTTAGTTGCTCACCAATTTCATCAGTCGTATATCTATCTTGGGTGCCTGCAATTTCTTTAATAAATTTTCCGCCATCAGTAACTCTGTATGTAAACGAGCCAAAGCTACGTAACTCTATAAATCCAAATCGTGTATCGTTTAATGTAATTGGGTTTTTAGTTCCCCATTTTTGATCAATAAATTGCTTAGTACTTACAAAAAATACATCGGCTTTAAACGGAGAGTTAAAACCAAACTTCCAACCTTTAAGTGTAGATAGTAATGGCATATTTTGAGTACTTAACTCATACATGCCTGGCTGAAAAACATCGGCAATAGTACCCTCATTCATAAAAACAGCTACTTGGCTTTCGCGCACTGTAAGCTTTGCACCCATTTTAATTTCGTTTTGATAACGCGGAAATTTATAAACAATTGTATCGCTTGTATTATCAGTCCAATCTATAATATCGATGAACTCGTTTCTTAATTTATCAAATAATCCCATTTTTAATTTTTTAAAATTGTTTAAGTAAATATAAAAATTATTTCAATTTACAATTGTAGATTTACAAACAATTAACCTAACATTTTGAGTAAAAAACAAATCATAATTATTGGTGGTGGCGCAGCTGGTTTTTTTGCAGCCATTAACACTGCATACAACCAACCAACAGCCCAAATTATAATTTTAGAAAAAACTAATAAGGTGTTAAGTAAAGTTCGAATTAGCGGTGGCGGACGTTGTAACCTAACACACCATTGTTTTGAAAACATTGAATTAATTAAAAATTATCCGCGCGGGCAAAAGGAACTGCAACAAGTATTTGCTCAATTTAATGTTGCCGATACCATTACTTGGTTTGAGAAACGTGGTGTTAAATTAAAAGTTGAAAATGATGGGCGAATGTTTCCCGAATCTAACTCGAGCGAAACCATTATTAATTGTTTTTTAAACGAATGTCAAAAATTAAATATTGATGTAAATTTAAGTGAAGAGGTTTTAGAGTTATCACAATTAAACAACGAATCATTAAACGAAAATTTAGTATTAAAAACAACGAAACAAACCTATTTTGCGAGCTCAATAATTTGTTGTACTGGTGGTCATCATCAAATAAAAAATTACAATTTTTTGAGTAAAATAGGCCACACTATTGATGAGCTAATCCCTAGTTTGTTTACCATAAATTTACCAACCAGTAACATTAAACAACTAATGGGCCTAAGTGTAAAGGTAGCAACCGTTAAAGTTACTGGTACTAAACATCAATACACTGGTCCATTACTAATAACGCATTGGGGCTTAAGTGGGCCTGCTGTTTTAAAATTATCAGCATTTGCTGCACAACATTTTTTTAATTTAAATTACAATGCTAGCATAGCAATTAATTGGGGTGGCACATTAACCGAAACACAAATTTTTGATTTGTTATCTATTAATACTACATCAAAAACATTAATTGTAAACTTGCCTTTGTTTGATATGCCTAAACGCTTGTGGGAATTTTTAATAATTAAAGCTGGTTTACAAATTAATAAACCTTGGGTTGAACTTGGTAAAAAACAAATGCAAAAATTAGCTCAACTATTAAATAACGATGTTTATGATATGCAAGGTAAAACAACATTTAAAGAAGAGTTTGTTACAGCTGGGGGCATTAATTTAAAAGAAATTAATTTTAAAACTATGGAAAGTAAACTATTACCAAACTTGTTTTTTTGTGGCGAGGTTATTAATGTTGATGGAATTACTGGAGGGTTTAATTTTCAAAATGCTTGGAGTACAGCTTATATTGCAGCAAAAAATTGTCGCTAGTTTTTTTTAACGCTTTTAAAATTAAACCATAAAAAAAGCTCTAACTAAATTATTAGTTAGAGCTTTTTAAAATTTATGCCGTTTTATTGTTTCTCTAAATTACTATTTCGCTTACTGTATAAAAAGTAAACTGCAATACCAATTACTCCCCAAACTATAAATGCAACCCAGGTTTCTTTACGAACAAAACACATTAAAAACACATTAAAACCAACACCTAAGCAACCAACTAAATATACAGCAGGTGTACGATATGGTCTTTCTAACTCTGGTTTTTTATAGCGTAAAATCATTACTGCTACGCAAACCATTGCAAAAGCTAACAAAGTACCCATACTACACATTTCGCTTACTTTATTAATTGGAGTTAAAGCAGCTACTACTGATATAATTGCACCAACTAAAACCGTACTACGGTATGGCGTTTTAAACTCGGGGTGCAACGTTTTAAAAAAGTTTGGTAACAATCCGTCTTTAGCCATTCCTAAAAAAATACGTGTTTGGCCAAGCATCATTACTAACATTACCGAGGTTAAACCAGCTGTGGCGGCAAGTGTAATAATAAATACTGCCCAATTTAAACCAATTGCACTAAATGCAGATGCTACTGGCGCAGCCTTATCTAGTTGATCGTATTTTACCATACCCGTTAATACTAGCGATACTAATATATATAACACGGTACAAATAACTAACGATGCAATAATTGCAAAAGGCACATCTTTTTTAGGATTAATGGCCTCGCCGGCTTGTGTAGATACTGCATCAAAACCAATATAAGCAAAAAACACAATAGTTGCCGCTGTTAAAACACCACCAAAACCAAAATTCATTTTACCTGTTGCTAAGCCATCTTTACCAATTTCGGGTATTTCGGCAGGTATAAATGGCGTCCAATTATCTGTATTAATATAAAATGCGCCAACTATAATTACAAATAAAACAACCGCTATTTTAATAATTACAATAACATTATTAGTTTTAGCGGCTTCTTTAATTCCTTTAATTAAAATGCCTGTAACAACCCAAGTAATTAAAAATGCTGGTAAATTAAAGGCAAAGCTAGGTGCTGATAATCCTGCAGTTGCACATTTTTCTGTTGCCGTTGCAAAATCGTTACACAACCAAATAGGAAATTCGATGCCAAATAAATGTAAAAACTTAACAAAATAACCACTCCACGCAACAGCTACTGTGGTTGCACCCATCATGTATTCTAAAATTAAATTCCAGCCAATAAACCAAGCAAATAACTCGCCCACTGTACCATATGCATAAGCGTAAGCGCTTCCTTCAACTGGTAAAACAGATGCAAACTCGGCATAACATAACGATGCAAATAAACAGCCAATACCAGCAATTACAAACGATAAGGCTAATGCTGGGCCCGCATAATCGTGGGCTGCAATACCTGTTAATGTAAAAATACCCCCACC
>JAYSUQ010000191.1:0-10617 GCA_043718985.1 Bacteroidota bacterium
GTATCTTTTAAATAAGTCATTCCTAATTTTTTAAATACATTAATAGATGCGGTATTATCAAGCATTGCGTCGGCAATTATTGTAGTTAAGTTAAAGTGTTTAAATCCATATTCAACACACGCTTTAGCGGCTTCGGTGGCATAACCTTTACCCCAAGCACTTTCTAAAAAGCGATAACCTATGTCGGTTTCTTTGGTATCTGTATGAAATTTTAAGCCACACCAACCGATTGAATTATTGGTTTCTTTTTCAATAACTAACCAACGACCATAACCGTTTTCTTTATATTGACTCATTACATATTTTACAATGTTTTCAGCAGCTTGTAAATCTTTAAAGGGACCATCTCCCGTATATCTCGTAACTAATATATTGGTATTCAATTCTAAAAAGAAAGGAGCATCACTTAAAATGTGTTCTCTTAAAATTAACCGTTCGGTTTCTAATATAATTTTAGCATCCATAATTTCACTAAACTAAAAAAAGAGATATTGCTATCTCTTTTTAATTTGTAATGTTATACACATTTATTTTTTAGTATCTGGTTCTGTGCGTGGCTTATCTTCACTATTCTTTCCCATATTTTTTGATACTTCATCTAATAATTTTAATCCTAATAATCCGTTAATCGGTCCATTAGCGCCATCGCCATTACCACCTGTAATTAACACATCTGGTATCACTTTAATTTTATCCCTACCAATTGCTTCGGTTACTTTTAAGCGACTGAAGTTATCGCCACCCATTGCTTCAACAGCTAATCGGTATGACTCTGCATTTGATTTACCAACGGCTAAAATACTTTGTGCTTCAGCTGTACCTGTAACTGAAATTTTCTCTGCATTTGCATTCGCTAACATTTTCACTTTCTCTGCTTCTGCATTTGCCGATAATTTTGTTTTCTCAGCGTCTGCTGCAGCAATAACTTTTAATCTGTCGGCTTCTGCGTTAGAAGAAATTTTTACACTTTGTGCTTCACCGGTTGCTTTTTTAACGGCAGCATCGGCAATACGTTCAGAGATTAATACACCTTGATCGGCTTTTACAATTTCCTTTTGCATATCAGCAACAGCAGTTTCTTTTTCTAAAGCCTGGCGAGTAACCTCGGCACGTTTTTGAGTTTCGAAAGTAGTGTTTTGCTCTTCTGCAATTTTACGGTCTGTTAATGTTTTCATTAAACTTTCGGGCGGAACAATATCACCAATTAACGTATCAACTCCGTTTACGTTGTATTGATCTAACACCTGACTAATTTTTGCTTTAGCTGCATCTTGCCTTTCTTTACGGGTACTTAAAAAAGCAATCACATCACTATCTTGCGCCGAGTTACGAAAATAGTTACCAATAGTAGGCTCTAATACTTGCCCCACTAAATTCATCATACTACCAAAACGTGCAATTACTTTTGGAGCTTCGGTTGTTGGAATATGAATGATTTGTGATACATCTAAATTGAATGGGAAACCATCTTTTGAACGCACTGTAATAGTAGATAAATTTTTATCTAATTGATGAGATTCGCTACGTGCATTTGCCCAGTTTAAAACTAGGTTGGTTGTTGGTACTAATTCAACACGCATAATAAATGTGTTAACAGGATATTTACCTGGCCCTAATGGCTCGGCCCAAACACCTTTTTCGCCTTTACTAACAATGTTGCCGTGTTTAAATTCTGCGCCACTTAAATCTTTTCCTTCTGTTCCAACATACGAAATAACTACACCTACATAACCAATAGGAATTTCTGTCATTTTAATTTGCTCCACTTGTATAAACCAAGGGTTTAAATAATATGAACCTGCCAAAATAATTTCGGGCTGCAAACCTTTGTTACCGCCTGTTTCTAAAAAAGCATCACAATCCTGAAAATTATTATGCCCAGCAACTTGTTTACCTGCAATGTTTCCTTCCTCAACAGGCATACCGTCCATAGTTGTTACAATACCCACCATGTTTTCGTTAACGTGTGTCATATCATAAGTACTAATCTCAAATAAAAATGTATTGATACGATATGTACCTGCTGTAATAATAGCCGATTGACGGCCTTTACGTCCGCCATTACGCAAAAAAGCTTCCGAATTTTGAAACGAATCGCAATCTACTTTACGAGCTAAGATAAATCCTGTTTCTAATTGTTTACCATCTTTTGCTACAATTAAACCAATTTTTCCTTCGGGTATAACGGTGAACGATTGTTGTGTGATTTCGTATTGCCAAATCCATTTCCAGAAATAAATTCCTGGAGCCAAAGGTTGAGCCTGAAACCCAGCTTCGCCATCAATAGCAATAATACGCCCTGCAGGTAATTCTTTATTTGCACCAAAGAGTACAAATTTTTTGGTAACTAAACCAATCTTATCTTCAGGAATAATAATAATTCCGAATAATCGAAAAATTAATTTATACGAAACTAGTAGTAAAACGGGGATAATTATCCACCAATAAGCTAAAATATTCTTCATAATTTTTATGTTTTTATTATTGTAAATGTATTAATGAAACTATTATTAAGATTGATATTTTATGAACTTAAACACTTGTTTATGAACTAGCAAAAAACATCGTTTTTTATATTTTAATCTTTAAACAAATTAGTAAACTCAAATGTTTTACCATTAAATAATCCTTTATCGCTTAATTTTAATTCGGGTATTACCAACAAAGCCATAAATGATAAACTCATGTAAGGTGCGCGAAGTTTGCTACCCAATTGTTTAGCTCGCAAATCTAATTTAGTATAAGCTTCGGCAACAGCTTCTGCTGGCTGGTTTGTCATAATACCTGCAATTGGTAATTCCAATACCATATCATCTGTAGCCGTTGCTAACGCTATGCCTCCTTTTGCATTTATAATTAAATTAACTGCTTTGCACATATCCTCATCGTTAGTGCCTACAACTACAATATTGTGGCAATCGTGTGCTACACAACTTGCAATGGCGCCATTTGTTAGGCCTATGTTTTTTATAAATGCTGTGGCAATAGGCGCATCATTATAACGGTTAACTACTGCAATTTTTAAAATATCTTGTTCGATGTTTGATTCGGCAAAACCATTAACTGTTAAGCTATTTGCAAATAATTCGTTAGTAATTAATTGCCCATCTAACACTTCAATAACTCTTAGGTGAGTGCCCTTTGCTTCAACTTTAAAATGAGATGGAAGTTTTAATTCACAATTAAAATTATTTACAATGAGAGCATTTATTGATGTAATTGTTGATGTGCCATTTTGAGAAACAAGCTCACCATTTATGTATGTTTTTAAAATAGTAAAATCTTTAAGATTATCAATTTCAATAAAATCGGCATTATCGCCAACTTGCAATAAACCAATTGGTAAATTATAATGTTTAATTACGTTATACGATGCGGCTCTTAATACAGCGTATAAATCATGGTCTAATTTTAAAGCTCGTTTAACATGATCATTTATGTGCGACTGTATTAAATTATCGGGGTGTTTATCATCGCAACAAAACATTATTTGTTCGGGATAGTCTTTTAAAAGTGAAATTAATGTGTCGAAATTTTTAGCTGCACTACCCTCTCTAATTAAAATTTTAACGCCATGCTTTAGTTTTTCTAAGGCTTCAATGTACCCAAAGCATTCGTGATCGGTTGTTATACCTGCATTAAAATAGTGTTGCATATCATCGCCCATTAAACCTGGTGCGTGCCCATCAATTGGTTTGTTGTGTTTTTTTGCCGATGCAATTTTACGCAGCACCTCTTCGTCTTTATAAATTACACCCGGAAAATTCATCATCTCAGCCAAATAAACTATTTCGTTACGAGATAATAGCTTATCAATATCATCGGCATTTATAACCGCCCCTGCTGTTTCAAAATTAGTTGCAGGCACGCACGATGGCGCACCAAAATAAAAATGAAATGGTACTTTTTTAGCATTATCAATCATATAATCTACGCCTGCCACACCAAGCACATTTGCAATTTCGTGTGGATCGCTAATTGTACCAACAGTACCATGTGTAACCGCAATGCGAGCAAATTCGCTAGGCACCAACATACTACTTTCTATGTGTACGTGCGCATCAATAAAGCCTGGTAAAACATAAGTAGTAAGCACTTCATCAATTTTAGTTACTGATGTGATTTTACCATCGGTAATACTAATATTTGCAGGATACGTTGTTTTTGTAACAACATCAATTAAGTTCGATTTTAATGTAAATGTCATAGTATATGAATTTGATTTTATTTATGGCAAAGCAACTAATTTTAATAAACAGCAAAAAAATTAAAATTTATTTTTATATAAAAATATAATTAAGCAAAAAAACGTTACAACGCTATTAGTTATAAAACATTTATTATTTTCTTAGTTCAAAATTTTGTCCTAAGTATACACGTCGTACCATTTCGTCATTTGCTAAATCCTCTGCCGAGCCAGACTTTATTACCTCTCCTGCATATAACAAATAAGTTCGGTCGGTAATGTTTAATGTTTCGTGTACGTTATGATCGGTAATTAAAATTCCTATATTTTTTTCTTTTAACTTTCTCACTACACTTTGTATATCCTCAACAGCAATAGGGTCAACACCAGCAAATGGCTCGTCTAATAAAATAAACTTTGGGTCGGTTGCCAATGCGCGTGCTATTTCTGTTCGTCGGCGTTCGCCACCCGATAGTTGGTCGCCTAAGTTTTTACGTACATGGTGTAACGCAAACTCATCTAATAAACTTTCGGTTTTATGATCTTGTTCTGCCTTTGTTAATTTTGTCATTTGCAAAACTGCACGCAAATTATCTTCAATACTTAATTTACGAAACACCGAAGCCTCTTGTGGCAAATATCCAACGCCAAGTTGTGCGCGTTTATACATTGGCTCATTGGTAATGTCTTTATCATCTAAAAATATTTTACCCGAGTTAGGTTTTACCATGCCAACAATCATATAAAACGATGTGGTTTTACCAGCACCATTAGGCCCAAGTAATCCAACAATTTCGCCACGTTGCACTTGCACGCTCACGTTATTTGCAACAGTTCGGTTTTTATATTTTTTTACTAAATTTTCTGATCGTAATATCATCGTAATTAAAAAGCTAATTGAAATCCAAATTTTACACCAAAATTATCTATAGCCTTGGTTCTATGATAGGTCGATCGCCAAAGGGCGTCAATTCTAAATACTTTAAAAATATTTTCAATACCAGCACTCATCTCTACATATGGTTCATTACTTAATGAACTTAATGTTGTTGGGAAAATTAATGTTTTACGATTTATATTATTTACACTACCCCATAACGCTTTGCAGGTTACTACTTCGCGCCATTTTAATTTTTTAATTAAAGGTACTTTATTAAAAAACACTCCTTCAAAATGATGAAACACACCGACTGACGAATACTGATCGCTTGCAAATTCATAATACTTCATTAAGTTGTACGACATTTGATCGTAAACATATGTTTCGTTTCCACCGTGTAATTCCATTATAGGATACGGTACAGCGCCAAATATTTTACCTACCTCCAATGTATAATCTGTATAACCTAACAATGAAATTAAGCGAACCCTGTCGCTCAAGTTTAATACTACTTTTTGATAATCGTATTCGCCTCTAAATGCATTTTGCAACGATTTTGCATAATTTACTTGCAACACAGGCCATTTTGTTCCTAAACTAATTCGAGTAAAATCGCCATTAATATGTTTTTCTTTATATGCAAAACGCACATTAACACGCACCTCTGTATTTTTAATGTTTTCTTTATATGCTATTGTGCCATCGTTTTTATAATACCTGTAAGTATTTAAAATAAGTGGTGTTATTGTGCGGCCAATTAGGGTAAATTTACTCGTTAAACCTTCCATCCATTCGCGTTCGTACCATGCATAGGTTTGGTCTACACGGGTTAAATTTGTTAATGGGCTGGTTCTAAATAACGATGCAAATAAATTATCTTGAGAAAAGCCGTTGGTGCTTTGTCCTAAAATTTCATAATCACTTTTATAAGTTAAGCCTACTAATTGGCGATGTGGTTTTTTAGTTAAAAAGCTTTTAAAGCCTAAGCTGTATTTAAATTTTTCATCCCTAAAACCATAAGCAACATAACCTTCTAACTCGTACCATCTACTAAATTTGCTGCTGGTTCTGCCTCCAAAACGAGTACGCAAGCCTTCAATTTTATTGTAACTAATTAAATTAAAATAGGGTCCAATTTCAAAATTATTAAATTGTTTGTATCCCGATACAAAAATAGTTAACACATCAACCCAAGTGCGATAAATTGGTAACGATTTAATAGTATCAATCATGTGATAAATTTTTTGTTCGCGGGCCGATAAACTATCGTGTCGGTTTTGATTCCAAAATGCATCCGATTTTTTTGAAGCATCATCTTCTACAATAATTTTATCGCCATATTCATAAAATTTGGTTTCTTTTGGATGATTGATATCAAAGTTTTTGTATGATGTAGTTTTGCGACCATACACACCAACCTGCTTTGCATTCATTGCAAAATCTATCACAAGCCTGTCTTTACTCAACATCCACGTTGTATCAATTTTAGTAAACTCTTGCACAATGTTAGCGGCATTTATAAAATTAATGTTAGCGCCTTTTGGTATGCTCATCTCTATGCGCTTAACGGCCCACGTGCTATCCGATATCCACATATTACCACTAAAACACAACTCTTGTGGGCGTTTAGATTTAAATCTAATTTGATAACAACGCGTGTTGCCAATAAATAAACTGTCTTCTAAATAATATTTATAATAAAAAAAACCGTTGTCAGAAATAGGGCTTGCAAAATCTTTTCCAAAAACTAAAATATTGTTATCATACACATTTACATTTTGATACATATCGCCCATAATAGCAGATATGCTTGGGTTTTCAATACCCGTAATTTTACTTGCCTTAATAACCTCTTTTTTTAAACTCGGGTTACTTCTAAAATAAAAATCGGATAACGATTCGGTAATAAAGATTGGTAACGATGGTTTTTCGCTTGAGTTTAAACTATCAACATTATCAAACACAAATTGTATTGGTTTAAATATTTTTTTTTCGCGCATTTCTTTAGGTATGCGATTTAAATCGAACTCAACTTTATTGTAACTTTCGTATTGATAAGCACCAAGTTTACGTTTATTGTTTAATGCTTTATTTGCGATAACATTTTTTATAATTCGGTGCGCAGGATTTTCTCCTGCCTTAACTACAACCTCTAATAAATTAACGCCCTCTAAAACTAAAGGAAAATTAATAGTTTGTGATGTTCCTTTTTTAATTGCCCAAGTTTGTTTTTTATAACTTACGTAAGATGCAATTAACGAATCGCCAATTTTTGAAGTGCTAATGCTATAATTCCCATCAAAATCGGATGTGCCTCCAATTGTTGTGCCTTTAATTAAAACAGGTACAAATGGCAAGGGTTCTTTTGTTTCGGCATCAAAAATTTTACCTGTAATGGTGTAATTTTGAGCGTTTGCAAAAACATTCAAAAACAGTAATAAAAGTAAAAAATGTTTTTTTAATAAGATTGTCATTATTTTATAATAGACTTAAAAGTAACCATTTGAAATAAATTTTTCAATTTTATTTTTTGTTAAATAAAAGGTTATTTTAGTGCTGTATTACACTTAAAAACACATTGTTATTATGTTATCATTAACCCCATCCGAATTAGCTATACCACAACTACACCACTATTTGTTAGGTGCAATTGGCCCACGCCCCATTTGTTTTGCAAGTACTATTGATGCGCAAGGCAACCATAACTTAGCGCCATTTAGTTTTTTTAATGTGTTTAGTGCCAAGCCGCCAATTGCAATTTTTTCGCCCAACTTAAGTGGCAAAACTGGCAAGGCAAAAGATACCCATTTAAACATTAAAGAGGTGCCCGAGTGTGTTATTAATATTGTAAATTTTAATATGGTGCAGCAAATGAGTTTAGCTAGTAGCCCATATGAAAAAGGGATAAACGAATTTACAAAAGCTGGCTTTACGGCAATTGCATCTGACCTTGTAAAACCAATGCGGGTTAAAGAAAGCCCTGTGCAACTAGAATGTAAAGTGTTTGAAGTAAAAGAAATTGGTAATTGCAACTTAGTGCTTTGCGAAATTGTGAAAATACATATTGATGAACGTATTTTAAATGAACATAATTTAATTGATCAACAAAAAATAGATTTAGTTGCCCGAATGGGTGGTAATTGGTATTGCAGAGCGCACGGCGATGCTTTATTTGAAATTGAAAAACCCATTACAACAATTGGTATTGGGGTTGATGTAATACCTCAACACATTAAAAGCAGTAAGGTTTTAACAGGTAATAACTTAGGGCAGTTGGGTAATGTTGAGGTGCTACCAACAAACAATGAAATTTTAGAATTTAATAAAACCCTATTAATAACATTTGCAAACGAAAACGAAAAACACCTATACGCCAAAACGTTATTAGATGTAAACAAGGTTAAAGCCGCATGGTGTGTTTTGTTAGGATAGAAAACACTTAAAATACTAACAAAAAAAAGCTGTTACCAATTAAAGTAACAGCTTTTTTAATTTAAGATTAAACTAATTATTTAGCAACTACAAATTTAGTAACAACTGGTTTGCTGTTGTTAGCATTAACTTGTAAAAAATAAACGCCATTGTTAAAGTTATTTAAATCGATATTAACAGTGTTAGCACCAACTGTACCCGCTACTTTGCTTGTATAAACAACTTGACCAATATTGTTAGTAATAACAATAGCCATGTTTAAGTTATCGTTTAAAACAACTTCTAAAGTAGCTTTAGTTGTTGCTGGGTTAGGATATAAACCAAACCCTTTAATTTGAGTTGTTGTATTTACTAAGGCAGTTTTAGTTCCATATGTACCATTTGTAAAAGGTGCAGCAACTGTAAATGCAGATCCTAAAATTGTGTTATCATCAATGTAATAATGACTAACAGCAATATCACCATTTAACGATCCATCATCACTACCAGTAATAGATGTTGGGATTAAAAAATCTGAACCTGTTTTTTTAACTAATGGCGATGCATAAAACCAGTATGAGTTTAACTCAACACCTGTTTTACCAGTACTCATATTTTTTTTAGGTGTACGCATGCCAGTTAACATATTGTATCCAACCATTTGCACGTCGGGTAAAGTACTAATGTGGTTACCAGTAAATGTTGTATCACTATCGGCCCAGCTATAAAAAATACTATTACCATCTTTTGTGCGAGAAACTTGTATACGCGCATCGTAAGCAGCGTTAGTTGCACCCGTCCAGTTAGATTGTGCAGCTGTTGGGCCAGCACCGTGTAATGAATCAATAACTAAAGCAGACCATGCAGTACCTAAAGGATCAGAACTTACTGTTTTAAAATCTACAATATAATCCCATAAAAAATTATAGTTAGCGCCATAAGTAAAGCTTAAACTATCAATGTTATCAGAGCTATTTGCACTAATTGTACAAACAAAATGTAAATCACCATTAGCATCAACAGTAGCGTCAGATCCCTCAGCTAATGAGAAGAAAGGCTTAACAATGTTAATGTTTGATGGAAATAAACGATCGGAAATTGTTGAAATTGTTGAAAAATCCATTAATGGAGCATAACGTGCCCAACTTGCACCTGCATTAGATGTTTTATATACATAAGGATTTAATGTATTGCAAGCAGAATTTGTAGGTGCGTTAGCATCGGCTCCTATGAAAACAACATATCCAATTTGGCCATCTTCGCTCCAAGCTTGTTGCGACGATGTACCCCAAGAAACTCTATCTCCAGCACCATCAATTTTAAATTTAGGTATTAAAGAGTCAATTGTCCAAGTAAATGCTCCAGCATTAAATACACCTTTATTTAACGCAGTTCCTCTCCATTTTTGAGTAGCAGCAGTTGTACCATTAATGTCTTCATATAACCCACCAATAACATGCGCAACACCATCTGAGGTAACTTGTGGATCTGTACGAACAAAATCTTCTTTGCGTTGCGATGCAGTTAAAGCTAAATTATCTTGGTAAGTAACGTTTCCTTGATTAACAACGCTTCCTGCAACTAAAGGTTTAGATGCAAAAAAGCTACCTTGCCAGCTAGCACCTGGATGCCAAGGGCCTGTACCTACTATAAATGCATTAGCAGGAGTTGTGTTACCTAATGGGTTGTAAATAGCGCCAGCTGGGTAACGGCATAATTTAGATGCTTGCGATGCTAAAACTGTAGAATCCCAACTTACGCTGTTATTACTTGACCAAGCATAAATAACTGTTCCGCTGCTACCAGCAGTAACACCACTCCAACCTGCTTGCTTACGAAAAATCATACCAACTGTGTTGATGTCTGGGTTGTAGCTTAATGCATTAGTTTCGGGAGTTAACACACCAAAAACATTAGTAGAACCGCCCATACGTTTGTAAGGAGCAGCAACTTTTGCTGTTGTAGCATTAGTAATTACTGGAGCTGTAAATTGGTTATCTAAAGGCTCGGCCATTACTGGTTTAAATGTAACTGCTTTTTTTAACTGTACGTTAGCAGGCAATTGTCGGTTGTTTTGTGCAGTTATTGCTAAAGTAGCAAATGCAGCAAAACCAAATAGTAATTGTTTTTTCATGACTTT
>JAYSUQ010000192.1:0-10553 GCA_043718985.1 Bacteroidota bacterium
CAACCGTTGGATGAGTGCTTTTTGAATTAATAATTACAAAATTCGATGCAATATCTTCATCAATTGTTGTTTGGGTAAAAAAAGTATCAACAGTTTTAAATTCATCGGCGGGTATATTAAATACCTCGGCTGCTGTTTTAATAATTTGAACTTTTTGAGCCGTAAACTGATTATTGGTTTTTATTAATTCGTACATACGAACCAACACAATAATTTTTTGTTTTTGCGCCAGTGTTTTATTAATTTTTTTACAAATACCTAAAGTTTTAACTGAGTCTAATACCGATGTTAGTTTTACTCGTTTAGGTTTTGCATCTACCTCTGTTGTTTCTGATTCTGTTAGTGGTTTTTCTTCTTTAGGTTCTTTATCTTCTTTGCCTTTTAAAAATGTATCGTATAGTGCTAAATACTCAATTGTTTTGGCTTTGTTTAATTGAAATGCTAAAAAACTTTCTACAAAACCGCGTTCAGCATCTCCACCACCATCATCTTGCTTGGCAATAATGGCAAATAATTGCATTAGGGCTTTTAAAATTTCCTCGCTCATGTTTTTTTATTGTAAAAGTAATTTCAATCAAAAAACACAAAAATTAATTAAATAATTTTTGTGTTTTAATTTATAGTGCAAACTATTTTTAGTACGGTAACATTGTAAATGGTATGCTAACTAACTCCGAGTATTCTTCACCAGCTTCTTGCATATCATCATCATCTTTATCAAAATGCCAGTTAACTGTAATTTTAGAGCTTTTTTCTTCGGCAATACTATCTAAAACCATTAAAATATCGAGTAACAATTTTGATGATGCTGTATTAAAATATTCTAACTTAATATCAAAATTCATTTCTGCGTTTGGATTTTCGCCATATGCATTTAACCAATCTAAAGTTGGTTTATAAAATGTTACAACATCCTCGGGTAACGAGCGGCCTGTCATCGAAAAAATATTTGCTCCTTTATCTAAAATAATTGTTGGTGTGTCTTCTGATGCTTGAATTTGGTACGTTTCCATAGTTATATGTTTTTTAAATTTGTATGTTTATTATTTAATTTATTATTATTCGGCAACCGATGCTAGTTTTGAAATTTTTGTAAACAATGTGAAGTAAGACACGTTCTCTGTTAAATTATCAAATTGATAGTGTAATTTATTTTCTGATTTACGAGCCATATCTACAAATCCTAAGCCTGCGCCACCAACTTCAGATACTGTTGAGTTTAATCGCAATTCTTTAAATAATTGCTTTAATCCATCTTTATCTTTAGAGTTTACTAAATCTAATTTTGCTTTAACGCCCTCAACATTTTTATTTACTATTGGATTACCGCTAATAACCATGTAATCGTCTTTAGTTTCGCCAACCATAAAAATGGCGGTTTTATAATCAATACCATCAACGTGTTGGTGCTTACATATGTTTTGTAAAGCCTCAACCATAACGTTATATATTTTTTTTCGAACGCCCGGTTCAACACCATCATTGGTTAAATTACGCTCCGTCATCGATAAAACACTTTTTGTAATATCTTGATTAAATTCACCTTCGTAAATCATAATCAAATTGTTTTCATTCATTACCTGATGAAATTCGTATACATATTTTAATTCCATAGTTTAGTGTTTTTGAGATTGATTAACAGATGTTTTTAAAGTAAAATATGAATAAGTTTCGTCTACTTTTTTAAAATCATATTCTAATTTATTACCCGATTTTTTTGCAATATCTATTAAGCCTAAACCTGCCGTACCTTTTGAGCTCATTTGGTACTCGGCAATTAAACGTTTGTATAATTCAGATAGCTCTTCTTTATTCATAACATTTACGGCTAATAGTTTGTTGGTTAACTCATTAATATTATCATTTAACACAAGGTTTCCCGAGTAAATATGATAAACCTCATCTTGTTTACCTACCATAAACAAAGCATCAAACTCGGGATTGTTTTTTTCTTCGGTATGCTTGCTAATGTTTTGCAAACACTCAACCATAATGTTAAATATCTTTTTTTTAGTGCTTATTTCAACACCATCAACATCCATTTTTCTTTCGGTTAGGTTTAGTAACGACTTTGTAATTTCTTGTGTTACATGCCCTTTATACGAAAGCATAAATTGATGCTCACGCATTTTTGTGCTTAATAGTTTCACAAAATTTAAATTAGTTTCCATGGTTTGTTTTATTTTTTTTTGCGAATTGGTTAACTTGTTATAATTTTTATTTTGTAATTTTTATATTTATTTTAACATCGGTCATCTCTTCAATATTTTCAATTGTTTCAACTAAATCTTCGTCGTCTTCTTCGCTCACTATCCAATTAACAATAGTTTGTAATTTACTTAAATTATTAAGTTGGTTAATTTTAGTAAAAAAAGCAAATAGCATTTTTAATGATGCGGTATTAAAGTACTGCAAATCTATTGTTAAGTTTAAAACATTATCAATACTACCCGTGTAATTTACAACAAAATTGTAGTAAGATTCAATAATAGGTTGGTAAAACTCGAACGGATTTTCAGGAACAGATTCTCCTTCAATAAAAAGGTTTAACTCATCAAATAAAAAATTTACTTGTGGGGTTTCAGATGTTTTTTGTATTATTAAATTAGGGACCATAATTTGTAAAAATACTAAAATTTAATTCCAATTAACAGCACATCGTCCATTTGTTTATAAGAGCCTTGCCAATTTATAAATTCGGCATCAAATTGTGCTTTTACGTTTTGCATGGTTTCCATTTTAGTGTCTTCAATAATTTGACGCACTTTTTTACTCATAAATTTTTGCTTTCCTCCTACTCCACCAAACTGATCGGGTAAACCATCGGTATTAAAAATAATTGAATCGCCTTTTTTAAATTTAAAATGATGGTTTAAAAATGGTTGGCGTGTTTTGTAATGCATACCACCTATTGGGTATTTATCCGATTTTATTTCTTCAAAAACACCTTCCTTAATTACATAAAGTGGCCTGTGAGCACCTGCAAAATCAACCTCTAAGGTTTTGGTATTAATTTTAACAATAGCTACATCCATTCCGTCTTTACTTTCGCTTTCGCCAGTATCTTGTTTTAATTTTTGTTGCACTTCGGCGTGCATTAAATCTAAAATTTGGCCTGCATCTTTTAAATCGGTATTTAAACTCATTATTTGATTTAAACTAAAATAGCCAATAAAACTCATTAAAGCGCCAGGTACGCCGTGCCCTGTACAATCTACGGCTGCTACATAAACAATATCGCCTATTTGGTATATGTACGGAAAATCGCCACTTACAATATCTTTTGGTTTGTAGTACATACACGAGTTTGAAAAGTGTGATAGTAACACTTCTTCGGTTGGCATTAACGAGCTTTGTATGCGGTACGAGTAATTTATACTTTCAGTAATTTTTTTATTTTTATCTAAAATTAATTCTTCATTTTGTTTTTGCTCAGTTATATCGTGTGCTACAACCAAAACGGTTTCTAACTGGCCGTTTGCATCAAACTCGGGTATGGCATTAAAGCTATATATGTAAGTACCTTTTTCAGTAATGAGTTCTTTTTCGAAAAATAATTTTTCTACACACTCCTCCATTTTTTTTAAAATTTCGGTCCAAGCATCTATTAAGCCTTTGGGGTATTTGTCGCTTAATTCGCCTTTTAATTTTTTTATTTCACGCATTTTTAAGCCTGTTAATTCTTCAATTACAGGGTTTACGTATATTATTTTCCCATCTAAATCAATACGTGTAATTAAATCGGGCGAGTTTTCTGATAAGGCTTGCATTTTTGCGCGTTTACGTTGCTCTTCTTCCCCTAATCGTTTTTCGGTAATATCGCGACTATTCATCACTAAGCCTTGCACTGCCTCATCGTGTATCATGTTTTTTAGGGTGCTTTCTAGCCAAATAACCTCATCGTTTGCTTTAATATATCTAAACTGAAATGTTCTTATGCCGTGTGGTGTAGTTTTAACGTATTCAAAGTTTTCGGTAAATGATGCTGCATCTTCATGATAAATTTTTGAAGATTTTTTACCTTCGTGCTCTACCCCTGGCTTATAGCCTAATATTGTAAACATTGATGGGCTTTCGTATTTGCGCCCACCTTCGGGTGTATAAATAGATATTACCTCTGATGCGTTTTCGAGCAAGGCATTTTGTAATTTTTGAGCGTTATTAACTTCTATGATTTTTTCTTCGAGTTGTATGTTCGTTTTTTCTAAATCAATTTTAGAGGCTTCCATTTGCTCAGCATTTTCGCGTAACAACTGGCTTTGCTCTTGCAACTCGCTTCCCATTTTTTGCGACTCGTGTAACAAATTAAGTGTTTGCTCATTAATGGTAATGTTAAAAATTGTTCGGGCAACAATATCACTCATCGAGTTTACAAAATTAATCGAATCTTGCTTTATGGCTCCCAACGATGCGAGTTCAATTGCGCCATACACTTTTTCGTTGGTAATTAATGGTACAATTAAAATAGCGCTTGGTTTTTTATCGCCTAATAATCCCGATTTTATGGTTACATAGTTTTCGGGAATTTCTGTTCGGTAAATTGTATCGCCTTCAATAACCGATTGGCCAACTAAACCTTGCCCTAATTTAAATATTTTTTCGGTAGTTTTTTTTCGGTTAAAGGCATAGCTATTAACCATGTTTATGGTTGAGTATTTTTTGTTTTCGTTATTATGATTTACAACGTATAAAGCACCTTGCACTGCATCAATTTTTTTACATAAATAAACAATTAGCTCATCACTCATATCGTTAATAAGTGTGTGTTTTCGTAAAATATTTCCTACTTCGGTAATGCCATTATTAATCCAATTTCTTTCTATTTCAACAGTTTGGTTAGTTATTAACGTTTGTCGCATTTTTAGTAATGCTTCGCCAATATTATCTTCGGGTTCAAATTTGGTAGTAAATTGGCTACTTTCAATTTCGTTTACAAAGGTTGTGTTTTTTCTATCAAGGTGTAAGCTTTTATCATATAACTGATTTAAAACCTCTAAATATTTTAAAATTTTAACTGATGATAAATAAGCTATTAATGGCAAAATAATTGGCGCTAAGCAAACTATTGCATATAAGTAATTTGTTGTTATTAACTCAAAAAATGTTGGTTTTACATCGGTATTATTTGTATACATACAAATAAAATAACCAATTAAGGGAAATAATAATCCAAATAAAAAGGCCTTAATTAATAAAAAAACTATTTCTCGTTGCTTGCTTAATACTTTCATGTGTATATAGTGGTATATATTATTTAGTAGCTTATTTTAATTTGAGTAGTTGAGCAACAAAAACATCGTTTAATTGTTTTATGACTTCAATTTTTTCGGTTGTAATTTTTTCGAAACTAGCCAATTCTATTACTGCTACTACATTGTTGTTTAGCGTAAAAGGATAAATTAATAAATTAGTTGGCGAGCTGGTACCTAAGCCCGATAAAACGGTTAAATACCCATCGGGTATATTATCAATATTAATGTATTTACCGTCTTTAGCAACTTGCCCAGTAATACCTTCGCCAATTTCAATATCTAAATTTTCGCCTTCGGTTAAATGAAATGCATAACCTTCTGTAAATTTTAATAAGTGATTTTCAATAACATAAATTGCTCCTTGTATGCAGTTTGCATCTTTAGCTAATGTCCATAAAAATTGCTGGCTTAACTCTTGTAAATTAGTTGCAGCTTGTATTTTTGAGCTTATGTTGGCTAAGTTATTTTCCATTTTATTAAACTATACTTACTCTAATTATATTTGTTTTGATATTATTAAATTAACAAAAAAATTAAATTAATTGTTTGTGCAACGATGTAATTAATTCGATAATTTGTTGTGTAGACGATACATTAATTGTTGGCATTAATTTAATTGCCGCATCGGGCATAGTTCGCATAGTGGCCTCGGTTGGGTTTTGAGCAACTACTGTTGCGCCTCGTAACGATGCTTTGTATAAACCCTCTGCCCCATCTGAGTTTGCGCCTGTAATTATTATACCTAACATTTTATCGCGGTAAACGCTCGAAAACGTATCAAACGTTAAATCAATTGATGGGCGCGAAAACTTTACCATTTCATCGGTTGATAAGGCAAATGTGTTCCCTACTTCGGCGTATAAATGGTAATTTGATGGTGCTAAATAAACGCCGCCTGGTTTAATTTTATCCTTATCATTGGGCTCAACAACTACTTTGTTTGATTTAATGTTTAATGCCTCAACAAAACCGTGGCGCACATGTTTTAAGCGGTGCAAACAAAACACAATTGGTATTTGAAAATTTTTAGGAATTGATGATAGTATTTGATTTACTACCGGAAAACTACCTGCAGAACCACCTATTACTATTACTCTAATGTTTTTCACTAATTTGTTAATGTGTTATTTAATTAAATTAACAAACCGAATATTACTTAAAATCAACAATAAATTAAGTTTATTGTTAGTTTTTAAACAAACTATTTGTTTCATGTTAATATTTATTCTTTTTAATTATTTTATTTTTTAAAGTATTCCTTGTTTTTGATATATTTTTTCTTCGGCATTTACGGTTTTAAATAAGTTTGCGCTTTCGCACCAAGCAATACTTTCTTTACTACCAATTGCTAAATACGATTTTATATATAAACTTTCGGCAAATAAATTTAATACCGAATTTTGCAAATTAAAATTGAAATAAATTAATACGTTACGGCATAATATTAAATCAAATTTAGAAAACGCTTCTCCCTTTGTTAAATCATGGCGCTTAAAGGTTACATTTTTTATAAGTTCGGGGTTAAATTGAACCGTATCGCTATTTATTTTAGTGTAATATTTACTTAAGTTATTTGTAGTAGCGCTAAAACGTTGGTAATTGCTCTCGTGCACATCTAAATTTCGAAACGGATAAATTCCTTTTTTAGCTACATCAATTACTTGGTCGTTTATATCTGTGGCAGTAATCATGCATTTATCTAATAACCCCATTTCTTGTAAAATAATTGCCATGCTGTAAACTTCCTCGCCACTACTACAAGCAGCGTGCCAAATGCGCACACGGTCGTTACGGGTAATTAATGGTACAATCTCTTCTTTTAGCTTGCGCCAAAAGCTTGGGTCTCTAAACATTTCGGTAGTATTAACGGTTATTTCGTTAACTAGTGTATCTACAAAATTTTTATCAGATCGTATTTTAAGTAATAACTCATCAATGTTTTTTAATTTAAAAAGTTCAACGGCACGCAACACTCGTCGTTTAAACGACGATGCTGCATAATCAGTAAAATCGTACTGATGGTTTTCTTTAATTACATCTGTAATTACCTTTAATTCAGCTAAATCTATATCTAAAATCACCTCTCTATCTATTTAAAATTTTACATAAAAACGACCATTCATAAAATGTGTAATCCTTCGCTAGGCATTGTAACCCACTATCATTAAATACTAGTAGTAAAGGCTAACCCTTTAGTCTGTCAATCTCTTCTTTGTAGGCCATTTCTTTTCTATAAAACTCTTCTTGTGTGGCTTGCATTTCTTCTAAGTTTTGTCGCATTTCTTCTTCCTGCGATTTCATTTCTTCTGATTGCTGCTGAGTTTGAGATAACAAGCGGGTTGTTTTAACCGATGTTTTATAATTTTGTATTGACGATGAAATGTTTTCGGATAATTTATTTAAAAACTCAACTTTGTAATCTTCTAAAGTAGTAAATGCAGCAACTTCAATAACTCCGTTAATTTCGTCGTTAATTTTTAAAGGCACTAAAATAATACAGGCGGCTGTTTTTTCGCCAAGGCCACTTGTAATTTGAGTGTATTTATCGGGTACATCCGTCATTAAAATATATTCTTTTTCAACAAAGCATTGGCCAACTAATCCTTCGCCAATTTCTATTCGTTTTTCTAAAAATTTCTTTTTATCATAAGCAAAACAACTTGCTAATTCAAGGTGTTGGTCGCTTTCGTACTCATCATTTAAAATAAACAAACCGCCTTGGTTGGCATTTAAGTATTTAACAATAAAACCTATAATGTTGTTGTAAAATGCTTCGGTATTTGATAAGTTTGAGTTTCGCAATATTTCGCCCATTTTAGCAATACCAACATTGCTCCAATTACGTTTAAAGTCATCTTCGGCAACGGTTTTTAAACTTAAGCGCATACCATCTAACGATACTCCTAAATCGCCTTTACCTTCAAAAACGGTAACATCCGAGTCAAATTTACCATCGCCAACTTCTTTAGCAAAGTTTTTTACAATGGTTAAACTTTCGGTTAATTTATTAAGCGATTGTCGCATTTCTCCAATTTCATCGTTATTGTTTATTTTATTTAAAGGTGGTAAATTACCATTAGCCAACTGGTCAATAAATGATTTTGAACTCATTATCGGTTTTTGAATTTTATCAGCTATGTAATAGCTAATTAAAACAGAACATATAATAAATACAACTAACCCAATAAAAACAAAATTTAAATTATTTTTTGAGGAGTTATTAAATTTATCTTGAGTTTGTTTCGTTTCAACTAAAATTAAATCACTTACTTTTTGATTTGCATTAGCTACTGAATTAAAAATAAAATTAAAATCTTTCATTTTAGTTTCTAATAACGTTGCCATTCTTTTATCAGTTACTGCATTTAAATTATTTAAATCGTTTGTTTTTTTTGTTACTAACTTAATAGAAGCCGAATCTTTAAACATCATATATTTTAAAATATCGGTATTTAATTCGTTTTCGGTAGCTGTTTTAACACTGTCGTAATTAAACTTAAGATTTATAATACTGAAACAATAGTTAATATAACTAACAACAGAAGGCTTAACATTTGCAAGTTCTTTTTTAATATCGTCAGATATGGCTAATTTTTCAATATCATTAATATTTGCTGTAAAAGCTGTCGCGTGTTGCTTATATTCGTTTAATAATAATTTTTTACCATCGGCATCTTCATTTTTAATTATTGTCATACCTAACACATCGCCACGCAACGCATTGTGCATCATATCTCCATTTTGAAAATAATATAAAGCTTTGTGGGTAGTAACAATATCGTCTGTTAATTTTTTTTGTTGGGTTAACATGTTGTAATAAACATAGCCCGAAACAATAAAAAAGATTATATTAATAAACGCTATAGATAAAATTTTGTGCTTTAGCTTTAAATTAAAATTAAAATTAAAATTCATAGTAAAATATATTTGTTTTGTGAAACGTGAAAGTAATAATACTTATTAACAATTAAAAATAAATAACTTTAAATACTTGTTTAAATTTAGCAACGCATTTGTTTTACTATTTTTATAACCTATGGCAGGCAACACCTTTGGGCACACATTTAAACTAACAACCTTTGGCGAAAGCCACGGCATGGCACTTGGCGGTATTATTGATGGTTGCCCTGCTGGTTTAAAAATTGATTTTGAGTTTATTAAGCTAGAGTTGCAACGCCGAAAGCCAGGCCAATCGCATATTACTACACAGCGAAGTGAAGCCGATGAAGTTAGTTTTTTATCGGGTATTTTTGAAGGGGTTACTACAGGCCACCCAATTGGATTTACTATTTTAAATACCAATCAAAATAGTAACGACTACAATCACTTAAAAAACACCTACCGCCCTAACCACGCCGATTATACTTACCAACAAAAATATGGGGTAAGAGATTATCGTGGGGGCGGTCGTTCATCTGCCCGCGAAACTGTTTGCCGCATTGTAGGCGGTGCTATTGCAAAATTGTTGTTACTACACTACAACATTAGCGTGCAAGCATACGTTAGCCAAGTTAAAAACATTAAACTCAATAAAAAATATACCGACTTAGATTTAACAAAAACAGAAGCATCAATAATTCGTTGCCCCGATACCGAAACTGCAACTGAAATGATTGCTTTAATTGAAACCACACGTAAACAAGGCGATACCGTTGGAGGAATTGTAAGCTGCGTAATTAAAGGAACGCCCGCTGGCCTTGGCGAGCCTGTTTTTGATAAACTACATGCCGAACTTGGCAAAGCAATGCTAAGCATAAATGCTGTTAAAGGTTTTGAGTATGGAGAAGGTTTTAATTCGATTAACGTTAATGGTTCGCAATTAAACGATATTTTTATTAAAAACCCCGAAGCAAAAGATAGCCATTTACTAAAAACAGCTACAAATAATAGCGGTGGCATACAAGGAGGTATTAGCAATGGGCAAGATATTTATTTTAATGTAGCATTTAAGCCAGTTGCTACCATAATGCAAAACCAACAAAGTGTTGATGGTGATGGTAACCAAGTAACATTACAAGGCAAAGGCCGGCACGACCCATGTGTTTTACCACGTGCAGTGCCAATTGTAGAAAGTATGGCGGCCTTGGTAATTGCCGATTTTTTTCTATTAAACAAATCATCTAAAATTTAAAAAAACTATGTTCAATAAAAAAAACAGACTCATTACTATTATAGTATTAGCAATGCTTTTAGGCATTATTTTTGGCTATGTTATTAATAGATCAATTACAAATAATACTTATAAAATTGAGCAAGCCTATATTCAAAAAATTGCAAAAGGAAATTTAGAAGTTGAGAAAA
>JAYSUQ010000193.1:0-10491 GCA_043718985.1 Bacteroidota bacterium
GTGTTATAACAGCCGCTACAATTAAAATTACAACAACAGCATATTTACGGTAATTGCGCATTAATGATGGTGATAAAATGCCGAGTTTAGATAGCAAATAAACTAAAATTGGTAATTCAAATATAAGGCCCGAAACTAGCGTCATAGTAGATATCAATGAAATATAATCATCTAACGTGTTATTAGTTTGTACAATACCACTATCGCTTATACTATAATTTATTAAAAAATTGTACGACATTGGAAATAATAAAAAATATCCAAAAAATATTCCTATTAAAAAAAGAATAGAGGCTATAATTACAAATAATTTTGCTGGGGCCGATTCGGTATTTTTTAATGCTGGTTTTATAAATTTCCAAATTTCGTAAAGTATATAAGGCACGGCTAAAATTAAACCACCAAGTAATGCTATCCACATGTGTGTAAAAAATTGTTCGGATGCCGATAGGGTTTGTAAATGCGGTGTTTTAACCGTCATACACATTACATCGCCAGCGCCAATTTTGTAACCTAAACTACACAGGGCGCGGTACGAAATAAAATTTTGTTTTAAGGGGCCAAAAATTACGGTATCAAATAAAAAATTATTAAAACAAAATAACGTAACGCCAAACACAACAATAACTATTGAGCTGCGCACTAAATGCCAACGCAATGCCTCAAGATGTTGCATAAAACTCATTTGCGCTTCGTTATGTTGGTTAGTTTGTGGCATTGTGTTAAAATTAATAATAAATGGTTAAACTCTAATTCCTGCAATTAAAATATCATCAACTTGTTCTAAATTTCCCATCCAGTTTGCAAGCGTAGTTTCTAAAATTTGTTTTTGTTCGATACAAGGTTTTTGTGCTATTAATAACAGTAATTCTTGTAGTTGCTTATGTTTAAATTTCTTAGATTTTTGCCCCCCAAATTGATCGGCATAACCATCGGTAAATAAATAAATCATTTGCCCTTTTATTACAGAAATCGTTTTTAAGTTAAACAAACTATTTTGAGTATGGTGCTTGCCAATGGGTTGTTTATCGGCATTAATTTGAATTAATTCCCAATCATTAGTTGTATCGTTTGTGTGGCTTAATATCCAAACTGGGTTATTGGCTGCAGCAATGTGGAGTTGATTTTTTTTGTAATCAAACACGCACAAAACAGCATCCATACCGTCTTTAATTTCGTAATCACTTTTCGAAAACGTTTCTTGCATTAACTCGTTTACTTTATCAAATATTAATGCAGGGCTGGTTATTTTATATTCTTTTATTGCTCGGTTTAATGCATTGTTAGCTACAACGCTAACCATAGCGCCAGGCACGCCATGCCCAGTACAATCGCAAATTGCAATGGCAGGGTTGCCATCTATAACTTCAGTAAAATAAAAATCGCCTGCTACAACATCTTTAGGTTTATATAAAATAAAAATTTCGTTAAATAAATTATTAAGTGCTGTTTGCGATGGCAACATGCTGCCTTGTATATATTGTGCATAATGTATCGAGTCCATTACGTCTTTGTTTTTTTCTTCTATTATTTCTTTTTGTTTTTCAACTTCTGTTTTTTGAATTTTTATTAAAGAAAATAATCGATTAATTTTTTGGCTATAATAAGCAAGTAATAAAAATGCTACAATGGCCACGCATAATACAGCAATTAAAATTACAATGTTGCTTTTATAATTTGACGATGCTAGTTTTTGAGTCTGAAGCGTTAAACTTTGTTCCGCAATAATTTTTTCTTTAACTGATAATTTTAAGCGTGATTCTATTTCGTTAATTCCTTTTATTTTTTCGATATTTAAAAGTGAGTCTTCAATTTTTTTTAATTGAGTTAATGAGTTAAATGCTACACTGTAGTTGCCTTGTTTTTTAGATAGATTTACTATTCCTTTTAATACCTCGGCTTCCTCGAACAAAAGTTGATGTTTGGTTGCTAATACTAGCGCGGCATTATAGTTAGTTTCTGCAAGTTTTATGTTTCCTAAATACAAGTAACAATCGGCTAATTCTGTTAAGCCTGTTATTTCGCTATCAACCATTTTCTGGTTAACGGCAACATCAATACAGTTTTTATAATGTTTTATTGCCTCGGGCAAATTGTGTTGGTTAAAATAGGTAAGCCCATAGCTTATTTCTGAAAAAAATTTTATTTTTTTATCAGGATGATTAAGATGATCACATTGTTTTAAAACAGATAGTGCGCTATCATATTGTTTTAAACTATTATAGGTGTTTGATAAATTTGTAAACGCACTAGCTAATCCTCTTTTATCATTTAACTGCGTATATATACTTTTTGTTTTTAACAAAAAAACAAGTTGCTCATTATATTGCTTTAAACGACCAACGGCAACCGATTTTAGTGAGTAACATTTTGCTAAACCTTTTAATTCATTATTTTTTTCAAATAAACTAATGGCTTTATTTAATTTTTCGATGGTTGTTTTAATATCACCTTTTAATAATAAGTATCGGCTTTCGCAATGTAGCGAATATGCTAACTGCACCTCTAAATTATATTTTTTGCTAAGTGCTTCTGCTTTTTCACAATATTCAATTGATGAATCGGGCGTAGAAAAATAAATACTACTTGCAATATCAATTAATAAAACAACACGTTTTTGTGGAACGTTTGTTTGAGGTAATAAGCGCTTTAAACTATCAAATTTTGATTGTTGTGCTAAGGTAAATAAGCTTGTAAACACACATATTAAAAAAGGATATTTTGTAAAAGATTTTATCACTTATACTAAATTAGTAATTTTTTTAGTTCAAATTGTAAAATCGTTTTAAATTCGGATAAATTGATTTTTAAACACGATAAATACTATTTTTGCAGCATTTTAATAGCTTCCAATAACATCAACTTTTCCCATAGTGCATATTCTTTTGCCGAAGGATGTAAGCCATCGTTTGCAACAAATTCTTTATTGTTTTTCATTTGTTGAGAGATAGGGAAAATATCTACACATGGCAATCCTCGTTTTTTTGCTTCTAGTTTTATAATGTCGTTAAATTCAGCAATGCCTTTTGATATATTTCTTCCGCTACCGTAACCAGCACCTTGAGGTGTAACTCCAAAATCGGGAATTGTAATTATCATCAAATTTTTTTTGTTACTTAATTTTTTTTGAATTTCATCAATACTATAATTCAAATTTTTATGATACGTTTCAATGTCTACTTGTCTTACCCAATCATTAACACCAATAAGTAAGGTTGCAAAATCAATACTGTTTGCTTTTAATAAAGGCAACTCATTATTTATTAAGTTTTGAGTACTGTAGCCATTACGCGATGGATTAAATGTTAACTCAGTTGCAATACCAGCTTCTGTTAAGTGCTTTGCTAATATATTTGGCCAATGTTCTGCATCAGTTGTTGTGCCAGTACAAATGGTATAAGAATCGCCAAAAGCAATATATTTTAGCGATTTTTTAGATGATTGTTTTTCCGAAAAAAACATAGTTAATAACGAAATGAAAATGAGTGTATGTTGCATAGTTATCAGCATTTACGGTTATAGTTATATTTCGGATTTAATTTTGCCTACTTTTTAAAACATCAATAATATCGTTTAACGTAAAGTTTTTTGCTTGTAGTAAAATTAAATAATGAAACAATAAATCAGCGGCTTCCCCTTTAAATAAATCAGCGTTATCATCTTTGGCTTCAATAACTACTTCTACAGCTTCTTCGCCTACTTTTTGAGCAATTTTATTGATGCCTTTTGCAAATAGAGAAGATGTATAAGATGTATCAGAAGGGTTGTTTTTCCGATATCTAATAATTGCTTCTAATTCAGTTAGAAAGTTAGTGGATACATTTTTTTCATTAAAACACGTATCCGCACCTGTGTGGCATGTTGCACCAACAGGATTTGCTTTTACTAAAATCGTATCATTATCACAATCTATTATAAGCGAACTAACGATTAAGTAATTGCCGCTCTCTTCGCCTTTTGTCCATAACCTATTTTTTGAGCGAGAGTAAAAAGTAACACGTTTTTCTTGTTGTGTTTTTTCAAATGCTTCCTCATTCATATAACCAAGCATTAATACAATGTTTGTAATGTTATCTTGAATAATTACTGGAATTAATCCGTGGGCTGATTTTGTAAAGTCTGGTTTCATGGTTTATTTTTTTTTATTGCACGGTTCTCGACTACGCTCGAACAGACAAATTAAGTTTGATTTATAATCTAATTTCTATATTATTTGATTTTAAGTATTGTTTTAATTCGAGTATCGAAATTTCTTTATAATGAAAAACACTAGCCGCTAAAGCCGCATCAGCTTTTCCATTTTCAAATACATCTTTAAAGTGCTGCATGGTTCCTGCGCCACCGCTTGCTATTACTGGCACATTAACGGCTTCCGAAATTTGTTTAGTAATATCATTAGCAAAACCATTTTTTGTTCCGTCGTTATTCATCGATGTTAATAGTATTTCTCCTGCACCTAAAGCAACTGCTTGTTTAGTCCAATCAATTGTTTTTAATTCTGTTTTTACTCTGCCCCCATTTAAATATACGAACCAATTATTATCTTCAAATTTTGTGTCGATTGCTAACACCACACATTGACTACCAAATTGATTTGCTAATTCTTTTATTAATTGTGGATTTTTAACTGCTGAGGTATTGACTGAAATTTTATCAGCGCCTGCATTTAATAAAACAGACACGTCTTCGATGGAACTAATTCCGCCACCAACTGTAAAAGGAATATTAATATGTTTGGCAATACGCGTAACTAACTCCGATAATGTTTTTCGTTTTTCGTTAGTGGCAGTAATATCTAAAAACACTAATTCATCAGCACCTTGCTTGGCATATTCGATAGCTAACTCTACTGGATCGCCAGCATCTTTAATATTCTCAAAGTTGATGCCTTTTACGGTTCTGCCATCTTTAATGTCGAGGCAGGGAATGATTCTCTTCGTTAACACGTTATAAATTGTTTTAATTCGTAAATCGTAATTCTTCCTTCGTAAATGGCTTTGCCTACAATAGCTGCTGAGCAACCAATTTGTTTTAATTCTTCTAAATCACTCAATTGAGAAACGCCACCACTAGCAGTTAAATTTAGAGTTGGAAATTTTGCTAATATGTTTTTGTATAAATCAATAGAAGGCCCTTGTAATAAACCATCTTTCGAAATATCTGTACAAAACACATTTTCGATTCCTTCGTTTATATTTTCTTCTATAAAATTATAAACAGAAATATTGGTTACCTCTAACCAAGCACCAACAGCAATTTTCTCGTTTTTAACGTCTGCCCCTAAAAATAGTTTTTCAGGGCCATATTTTTTAATCCAAGAAAAAAATAATTCTTTATTCTTTACTGCTACACTTCCAATGGTTGCAAAATCAGCTCCGTAATTAAAAACGGTTTCAATATCATCATTGGTTTTAATACCGCCACCAAAGTCGATGGATAGGTTTGTTTTACTAGCTATTTTTTCGAGCACTTTATAGTTAACCACTTTGCCCAATTTAGCGCCATCTAAATCTACTAAGTGTAAACGGGTAATGCCAATGCTTTCAAATTGTAAAGCTACCTCTAATGGATTTTCGTTATAAATAGTTTTTTGTGCATAATCGCCTTGCGTTAATCTTACACATTTGCCATCTATGATATCTATTGCTGGAATAATTTGCATGCTTATAATTTTATAAAATTTTCTAATAGTTGTTGTCCTGCATCACTCGATTTTTCGGGATGAAACTGAACACCATAAAAATTATTTTTTTGTAGAGAAGAACTGTACTCTAGACCGTAATTTGTTTTAGCAATTGTGTGTTCACTTATATCTGCGTAAAAACTATGTACTAAATACATGTATTCATTTTCTTTAATGTTATTATATAAATTAGTTTTTAAATCATAAATGTTGTTCCAGCCTATTTGAGGCACTTTTATGTCTCCCAAAAAGCGTTTCACTTTATTGTCAAATATCTCTAAACAAGCTGTATTACCCTCTTCCGATGATTGACACATCAACTGCATGCCTAAACAAATTCCTAATACAGGTTGTTTTAAATTAACAATCACTTCATCTAGTTTTCTCTCTTTTAAATGCTGCATAGCTGAACTTGCTTCGCCAACGCCAGGCAAAATAATTTTATCGGATGAATTTAATACGTCAATATCATCTGTAACAATTGCATTAATGCCTATTCGCTGTAATGCGAACAATACTGATTGAATATTTCCAGCGTTATATTTAATGATAGATACTTTCATGGCAATTATAAGGAGTAAGGTTTAAGCAGAAAGGCAGTGCGCAATGCACTAAATTTTATTGATTGATACTGATTTAGAGTACCCATGAATTAAACGACCTACTTCGTCTGCCAAATTATCAAGTTCGTTTGCGGCTTTTTCGATTATATATTCTAAATTTTTTGAAGGAAGAATATAATATTTTACCTCTTCTAACGAACCTTCAGATATATTTAAATAATTTAATTTACATGGAGTTGTTTTCTTTTTATAACCTTCCGCAATATTTGCAGCAATTGATACAGAAGCTCTCCTCACCTGACTAGTTAATGCATAAACTTCTTCTTTGGGGTAGTTTTTAGTCACTTTGTAAATTGATAGGGCTAATAAATGTGCTTTTTGCCAAACGATTAATCCTTTAAATGTGTTGCTTTTTTCCATGCTTATTTTATTTGTTTTTTTCAAATATACACCTTACACCTTAATTCTTTTTCTTTATAGCACTCCTTTTGTACTTGGTAAACTCATGTTATTAGCATCTCTCTTTACAGCAATTTTAATAGTTTTTGCAAATGCTTTAAAAATAGATTCAATTTTATGGTGTTCATTTTGCCCTTCTACTTTTATATTTAAATTACATTTTGATGCATCGCTAAACGATTTAAAAAAGTGATAAACCATTTCTGTTGGCATATCACCAATTTTTTCGCGTTTAAATTCTGCTTGCCATTCAATCCAGTTTCTACCGCCAAAATCTAAAGCTACTTGCGCTAAACAATCGTCCATAGGTAACGTAAATCCGTAACGTTCAATGCCACGTTTATCTCCCAATGCTTTTGCAAATGCTTCTCCTAATGTAATAGCTGTATCTTCAATGGTGTGGTGTTCATCAATATGTAAATCGCCTTTCGCGTTGATTGATAAATCAATATTACCGTGTTTAGCAATTTGTTCTAACATGTGGTCAAAAAAAGCAAGGCCTGTTTTAATATCTGCTTTACCATTACCATCTAAATTAATTATAACGGTTATATTTGTTTCTTTAGTAGTTCGTGTGTGTGAAATATTTCTTTCGGGTAGTTTTAAATAATTATAAATCTCTTCCCAATTTGTAACTACTTTAGTTTTATTAATTGTAATTTCTTCTACAATATTTGCTTTTTTTAAGTAAATAGATTTACTGTTTAAATTTTTAGCAAGTTGTATATCGCTTAGTCTATCACCAATTACAAAGGAGTTTTGTAAATCATATTCACTATTTAAATAATCTACTAACATGCCCGTTGCTGGCTTTCGCGTGTTATTTTTTTCGTGTTCAAAAGATACGTCTATATGTACTGATTTAAAATAGATGCCCTCACTTTTTAAAATGTCCATCATTAAATTGTGCACTGGCCAAAATGTATTTTCCGGAAATGATGTTGTTCCTAATCCATCTTGGTTGGTAACCATTACTAATTCATAATCCAGTTCTCGTACGATTTTCCCAAGCCATGTTATAATGCCTGGCAGGAATTTGAGTTTCTCAAAACTATCAATTTGAAAATCGGTTGGTGGTTCCCAAATTAGTGTGCCGTCTCTGTCTATAAATAATACTTTTTGCATCTTAGTTATATTGTTTTAATGTGTCGATTAATTGTTTGTTTTCTTTTTCCGTTCCAACGCTTAAGCGAATTCTGTTTTCACAATTCAGTAAGCTTGAACGATTACTGATTAAAATATTTTTTTCTAAAAGATAGCTACAAATATCATTAGCATTTGATACTTCTATTAAAAAATAATTAGCATCGCTTTCGGTTATGTTTTTTACAAATGGTAATTGCTGTAATTCGTTTAGCAAATATTTTTTTTGCTTTATAATGCTTTCTACTAATGTGTTTTTAATCTCTGATTTATTTAATGCTTTTAAAATTAGTGCTTGAGAGTTGTAGTTAATATTAAACGGCGGACGAACTTTATTTAAAATTTCAATAATAGATGAATTTGAATATGCTACCCCAACGCGCAAAGCTGCTAAACCCCATGCTTTCGAAAAAGTTTGTAAAACTACAATGTTTTCAAATTCATTAATTAGAGATAGGGAAGAAGCTTTTTCAGAGAAATCAATGTACGCTTCATCAACCACAACAATACCATTAAAATTTACAGCAATAGTTTTTAATTGTTCAATTGAAATACTTGTGCCTGTTGGATTATTTGGCGAACAAATAAAAATTAATTTTGTATTTGTAGTAATTGTTTTTAAAATTAGATTTTCATCAAACAAAAAACTTTCTTTGTTTAATGGCGCATTTAATACTTCTATATTATTTAATTGCGCATATACTTTAAACATACCAAAAGTTGGTTCACAAATCAATATATTATCTTGTTTAGGCTCACAAAAACAACGAATCAGTAAATCTATTAATTCATCGCTACCATTACCAATAACCACTTGATTTGAGTTCGCGTTTTTGTATTTAGCAATAGCTTCTTTTACTTTGCTTTGTGATGAAGAAGGGTAGCGCTCATAACCAAGGCCAAGCGGCGAACCAAAATTATTTTCACAATTATCTAAAAAAACAGCGTCGCTATTATCCAAATAATCGTCTCTCCAAACTTTGTAAGATTGAAGGAATTTTATATTTCCTCTTGTGATAGAATCTAAATTGAACATAATTTATAAATTACTTTTTAATCTTACTGTTACTGCATTTTTGTGAGCTTGTAACCCTTCGGCTTCTGCCATCAATTCAATTGCTGAGCCAATATTTTTTATTCCTTCTTTGCTTAACTTTTGATACGTTATTTTTTTAACGAAACTATCTAAACTCACTCCGCTGTATGCTTTAGCATAACCATTAGTTGGCAATGTGTGGTTTGTTCCCGAAGCATAATCTCCAGCGCTTTCGCAGGAGTAGTTTCCTAAAAACACAGAGCCTGCATTAATGACTTGGTCAGCTAATTGCTCATCATTTGCGCAAGCAATAATTAAATGTTCAGGTGCATATTCGTTTAATAAGTCAATAGCTTCATTAGTTGTTTTTACTAAAATAGCTTTACTGTTTTCTAACGCTTTAGTGGCTAATTTTTTTCTAGGTAAAACAGCTAATTGTTTTTCTAATTCTATTTGAATAGTATTTATAACACGCTCATTTGTTGAAACTAAAATCACTTGTGAATCTGAACCATGCTCTGCTTGCGATAACAAATCAGCAGCTACAAATTCAGGAATGCACGTTTCATCTGCTAATATGGCAACTTCTGATGGACCAGCTGGCATATCAATTGCAATGCCTTGCTTATTAACTAATTGTTTGGCGCAGGTTACATATTGATTTCCTGGCCCAAATATTTTATACACTTGTGGGACAATTTCTGTTCCGTAAGCCATGGCACCAATGGCTTGTACGCCACCAATTTTATATACTTTACTGATACCAACTAATTGTGCTGTATATAAAATAGCAGGGTTAATATTTACATCGGGAGGCGTACATAAAATAATTTCTGAACAACCTGCTAGTTTTGCAGGAACACCCAACATTAAAATAGTAGAAAATAAAGGCGCAGTACCACCGGGAATGTATAACCCAACTTTTTGTATAGCGATTGATTTTCTCCAGCATTTAACTCCAGGCATCGTTTCAATAATATTCACTTTTTCTTTTTGTGCCGAGTGAAATGTTTCGATGTTTTTTTTAGCTAATCGGATAGCTTGTTTTAATTCATCGGAAACTAATTTTTCTGCAATCGCAAATTCATTATCGCTTACTACTATATTTTCAATATCAACTTTATCAAACTGCAAGGTGTAGTTTCTCACAGCCGATTGCCCGTTTACTTTGATATCTGATAATACAGATTGAACGGTAGATTCTAAAGTTGTAGTATCAATTGCTGGTCGTTGTAAAATTTCTTTCCAAGTTTCTTTATTTGGGTATTTAATTAGTTTCATAATGTTTTTCGTTTTTAAATCGTACTTCTAAAATCGTAAATCGTTTTACAATATCATTTTTTCAATAGGCACAACTAATATTCCTTGTGCACCTTCTGTTTTTAATTTTTCAATAATTTCCCAAAACTGATTTTCTTCAACAACTGAATGAACGGAGCTCCAACCTTTATCTGCTAAGGGCAATATTGTCGGGCTTTTCATTCCTGGTAAAATTTTACAAATGGCTTCAAGTTTATTGTTTGGTGCATTTAGTAAAATGTATTTCGTGTTTTTTGCTTTTCTAACAGCGTTCATTCTAAATAATAATTTATCTAAAATGTTTTGCT
>JAYSUQ010000194.1:0-33442 GCA_043718985.1 Bacteroidota bacterium
TAAAAAATCTAACAGAATTAAAGGTTCAAAAAACCTGTTCGTTTCCTTACCTAATTTCAGGCATTAATTGGACTAATTAATAAATATATTTGGTATTAACACTAAACCACTAACAAGCCACTGATTTTTTGGTTGCTTATTTTGCGCTTTAATAAACTATTACAACATTATTTTTTTGTAATTTAAACTATTATAAAATTATGTAGTCAAACCCATACATTAATTTAAACAATACTCACAATGAAAAAAACAGTATTAATTTTTACTGCAATTATTTATACATTAACAATTAAAGCCCAGCTATCAGGAACAGCATTGGCACTTTATAACGAATGTTATAATGCAGATGTTTTACAGGGGCAGTATGCTATAAATAATGGCGTTCAGGTTGTTGGAACCTCCGATAATAAATCGTTTTATTTAAAATGGCTACCAACAGGCGCCACAGCATCGTTAACTCCAATGCTTGTTACATTACACGGTTCTAACGGGCGAGCGTTTAACGAGTTTTTTAATTGGCACCAACGCGCACAGGCAAAAGGAGTTGGTATAATTGCACTACAGTGGTATAAAGGAGCCGCATCAAACAGTTATTTTAATGATGACACTATTTATAATTATATTAAAACAGCTTTAACCGCAGTAAATTATCCAGTAAACAAAGCACTGTACCACGGCTTTAGTAGAGGTTCTGCTCGTTCTTATGCAATGTACAAATTTATGACTTATTATTTTGATTTACAAATTTATGACAAATTATATTTATTTAGCTATATAATTCTACAACAAACATAAATGAGCTTGGTGTTAAAAAACAAATAACATTACACCCAAATCCTGCTAATGACGATGTAAGCGTTGATGTTTTGAATGACATTTGTACCATAATAATTTATAACCAAATGGGTCAGAAAGTTAGAGAAGCCTTTAATATAACAGGGCAATATAAGTTTGATTGTTTAGGAATGGATAACGGAATCTATTTGGTTTCAGTTAAAAACAATCATGTTTTTTCTAATCAAAAGTTGGTTATTGCAAAATAATTTCGCGTAATGCTTTAAGGTTATTTAGATTACGGATAACCACAACTAGTGATATGATTGGAGTAATAAAGTGATTTTTTGGAAGTAATTATTTTTATAACATTAAACTTGTACATGCAAAACACCTACTTTAAAAAGCTAATTAAAACCGCAAACAAAATTGAAATAGCAAACAAACAAAAATCTAATATTGCAGATTCGATTACTGAAGAGAATGAAATAAAATTTAGAGAGTTTAAATTATACTATACATTAATATTTAAAGGCTACAACGGGAGTAATTTTTGGTTTGTTTTTGATTGTGTTGGCACATCAATTTTTACGATATTGGCGTTATTAGCATTTGCAGGAAAAAACGAAAGCAGTTGGTTTGTATACTTTAAAATAATTTCAGTTGTTGGGGCTATTTATTTTATGGTTAAACTATTTTTACTGCAACCGTTACTACACACACTCAATTATTACTTGTATAAAAAATGGATAGTAAATAATTCGTTTACAATAATTGGGTGGCACAAATTAGCTAATAATTCTGATGTTTTACTTAACACATCGTGGTACAAAAACTGTAACATTATAATAACACTCGAGGCTAATTGCCCCCAAATTACTAAAGATTTAATTGCAGCTTCTTCTGTAATCTTTATAAACAACGCCAATTTTATACAAACGTGTTACTACGATGAAATAGAAAAATGGGAGTTGAAAGAGTGGATATTAAGTGGAAGTGCAAATAATACCACGTTAGGATGCGTGTATAGATTTATTAAAAACGATTTAAATTTGATTAATAAAACATATGGCGGAATTACAGAACTAGAAATTAAAGCAAATGAAAACACCGGGTATGTAGGACAGCCAATGCCAAGCGATTAGTAGTTATATTAAACTAATTGTTATTTATAAAATTAACAGGTAAAAAACCCCTATTTATAAAAAAGTAATTCGGGTTTTTCCAAGGAAACAAAAAAGCCCCATCAATTAACTCGTCATTTTTTTTAGTCACAAATCCTTCAGCAGAAATGGTATAGGAAATAAATTTTTTATCACTCGGTTTTCTTAATAATTTATACTTATTAAAAAAATAATTTTCGTTGTTTTTTGCAAAATTTTTACGGTGCTCGTAAAACGAAACACTTGTGTTGCCGTTAAAATGCCTAACCACAAAGTCGTAAATGTTGGGGTAATACACGTTAATTTTTCGAGGTAATAATGTATTCCACTCAACTTTATTAGTTGCTATATTAAAGTTGGATACAAACACCTCTAAAAATTGCCCACCAGCACCGTGTTCATAAACACTAATTAAATTACCGTCAACTAAGTTTTCACTAAAAAGTTTAAAATATTTTGATGTAGGATGCCTGTTACTTGATAAATAGGTGTGCATCAACTTTTGCTGCATTTTTTCGCTTAAAACAACTAATGTATCAAGTAAAATTTTATCGTTTTTTAAATCAAAACGCTTATAGTACATTGCTTTTTTACCAATTAATACAAAGTTTTGATCATCAACATCAACCATACTATACATTAATAATTGTGTGCTTGTAATTGATTTTATAATGGGCATCATTACAAATGGGTAATAAAAACCTTTTTGCGTAATGCTCTTGTTTATGGGGTTAACAAAAAAAAGTGTAATACTATCTTTTCTAAATTGTTGATTGTATTTTAATGGCCCTATGTTTAATGGCAAAATGGTATCGTTTATTTTTCTAAATACGCTTTGAAAAATTATATTTCCATTCATATCGAAACTACCAGAAGAAACAAATTTCCATGGGTAATAAATTAGTTGATTTAAATTATCAACATCGGCAATTATGTTTTCATCTGTTTTGGCATTCAGCGTTGGCATATCATAATCCCAAATTTTGTTTAAATTTTTATCTAGCAAAATACATTTATCTTTACAAAAACCGTTTTTAAAAATTCGGTTAACATGAACTAAAATACTTTTTTTGTTAGTTGAATATATTTTATAATCACACCTTTCAAGGTCGTTGTTGGCATAACTAGTTTTATCAATTACAAAAGCCTCAGACACATAACCATTATAACTAATGATTTTTCCTAATAAAATTTTACCGCTTTCGCCAACAGCTGTAAACAATAAATTAATTTGGTTTTTTGCTTGTATAAATTCAAAACTATTACTTGCAGGGTTTATCCCTTCTTTAAAAATTTTAGATAAAAATAAGCAAGTATCAAATAAGGGTTTAGATTTAACAGAACCATGTTTCGATACATAAAAATCGAGCACGCCACTTGGGTTTAATTTACTACTAACAACAAACAAGTTAGAATCGGTGTGGGCAATTATTTTAATTAATTGTTTATTGCCACCAATAGTCATGTTACTAGAGGTTTCATTTTTTTGGCAAAACAAATTGATGTTAAAAATAATACAACATAACAACGCTAACGCTAAATTATTTAACATTACATATTCCTTCTATACTGTCCACCAACCTCAAACAAGCAATTAGTAATTTGCCCTAAGCTCATGTACTTAACAGCTTCCATCAATTCATTAAAAATATTTTTGTTTTGTATGGCAGCGTGTTGCAAATTTTTAATCATTTCTGTTTGTTTGGTAACGTGTGCTTTATGCAGTTCGGCAAGCATTGTAATTTGATATTCTTTTTCTTGAGGAGTAGAGCGAATAACTTCGCTTGGTATAACAGTTGGGCTGCCTTTGCTTGATAAAAAGGTGTTTACGCCAATAATAGGATATTCGCCATTGTGTTTAAGGGTTTCGTAGTACAAACTTTCTTCTTGTATTTGTCCGCGTTGGTACATTGTTTCCATTGCACCTAGCACACCACCACGTTCCGATATTCTATCAAACTCTGTTAACACCGCCTCTTCTACTAAGTCGGTTAGTTCTTCAATAATAAAAGAGCCCTGTAATGGATTTTCATTTTTTGCTAAACCTAATTCACGGTTAATAATTAACTGTATGGCCATTGCTCTTCTAACCGATTCTTCGGTTGGTGTTGTAATAGCTTCATCATATGCATTGGTGTGTAACGAATTACAGTTATCGTAAATTGCATACAAGGCTTGTAAGGTTGTGCGTATGTCGTTAAAATCAATTTCTTGTGCATGCAAACTTCGTCCACTTGTTTGTATGTGGTATTTCAACATCTGACTTCTTTCGTTGCCACCGTAACGTAATTTCATAGCCTTAGCCCATATACGACGGCTTACACGGCCTATTACACTATACTCAGGATCAATACCATTACTAAAAAAGAACGATAAATTTGGTGCAAAATCATCAATATTCATTCCGCGTGATAAATAATATTCAACGAAAGTGAACCCGTTTGCCAGTGTAAAAGCAAGTTGAGAGATAGGATTAGCTCCAGCCTCTGCAATATGGTAACCGCTAATACTTACCGAATAAAAATTACGAACACCTTTATCAATAAAATATTGTTGCACATCGCCCATCACGCGCAAGCTAAATTCAGTACTAAAAATGCAGGTGTTTTGTGCTTGGTCTTCTTTTAAAATATCGGCTTGCACCGTACCACGCACTTGTGTTAATGTTTTTGCTTTAATGGTTTCATACACGTCGCTTGGCAAAACCATATCGCCTGTAACGCCTAATAATAATAAACCTAAGCCATTGTTACCATCGGGCAAATCGCCTTGGTAAGTTGGGCGAGTAGTGCCTTTAGTTTTATAAATGGCAGCAATTTTTTGTTCAACTTCATTTTCTAAGTTGTTTTCTTTAATATAAAACTCGCATTGTTGGTCAATGGCCGCATTCATAAAAAAGGCGGCTAGGGTAGGGGCGGGGCCGTTTATAGTCATTGATACGGATGTTTTAGGATCGGCTAAATTAAAACCAGAGTATAGTTTTTTAGCATCGTCTAAGCAACAAATACTTACACCACTATTACCCACTTTTCCATAAATATCGGGGCGGTAATCGGGATCGTTGCCATAAAGGGTAACACTATCAAAAGCTGTACTTAAACGCGCAGCGGGCAAGCCCTTACTTACATAATGAAATCGTTTGTTTGTTCTCTCTGGTCCACCTTCGCCAGCAAACATTCGGGTTGGGTCTTCGCCCTCTCGTTTAAACGGGTAAATACCAGCGGTGTAAGGAAAATCGCCAGGAAAGTTTTCTTGTAAGTTCCATTTTAAAATGTCGCCCCAAGCGGTGTATTTAGGCGAAGCTATTTTTGGTATTTGACTATGCGAAAGGGATTCGTAGTGAGTAGAAATTTTAATAACTTTATCACGCACTTTAAATTCGTAAAACTCATTACTCCATAATTTTTTCTTTGCTTCCCAACCCTCTATTACTAATAAATTTCGAGGATCTAAATCTAATTTTGTTTTTTCAAATACTTCGTTTAAACTTTTTACTAAAACATCTTTACCATCTATTTTCGATTCCGAAATGGTTTCGATGGTTTTATTGATACCAAATAATTTTTGAGCAACCTCACTTTGCTGATTAGCCCGTTTATCGTAACCGCGGTTGTTTTCGCTAATTTCTGATAAGTAACGGGTTTTTGCTGGCGGAATAATATAAATTTTCTCGCTCATTTCTTCCGTTATAAAAAACTCCGATTTTAAACTTGTATCGCCTGTTTTTTCTACCATTTTATTCATTACCGCTTTGTATAAACGATTCATACCAGGGTCGTTAAATTGTGATGCAATGGTACCAAACACCGGAATGTTTTCATCGGCAATTTCCCATAAATTATGGTTGCGTTTATATTGTTTTTTCACATCGCGCATGGCATCTAATGCACCACGCTTATCAAATTTATTAAGCGCAATAATATCAGCAAAATCAAGCATGTCAATTTTTTCGAGTTGCGTTGGCGCACCAAATTCAGGCGTCATTACATACAAACTCATGTTGCTATGTTCAATAATTTCGGTATCGCTTTGGCCTATGCCCGATGTTTCTAAAATTATTAAATCGAAGTTAGCAGCCTTACAAATATTTACAGCGTCTTGCACATATTTACTAAGCGCTAAGTTGCTTTGGCGTGTAGCCAACGAGCGCATGTAAACTCTATCGTTTTTTATGGCATTCATGCGAATACGATCGCCTAACAACGCACCACCTGTTTTTCGTTTAGATGGATCGACAGAAATTATAGCAATTTGTTTGCTTGGAAAATCAATTAAAAACCTACGAACCAACTCATCAACCAAGCTCGATTTGCCCGAACCTCCAGTGCCAGTAATACCCAAAACAGGTGTTGTGTTATTGTGTTGTAAAAGTGTTTTAAATTTATTAGTAAATTCTTCGTTATGGTTTTCGGCATAAGAAATAATTTGACCAATGGCTTTTTGATTTTTTGATTTTAGTTCTGCGGTTACGCGTTCAATTTCTTTATCATTTTTTGGTTGTAAAGAGGTTGGCGTATCACATTGGCGCAACAAATCATTTATCATACCTTGCAATCCCATTGAGCGCCCATCGTCGGGCGAATAAATTCGGGTAATGCCATAGGCGTGCAACTCTGCAATTTCGGTTGGTAGTATTACGCCACCACCACCACCAAACAATTTAATGTGTTGGCAGTTTTGTTCTTTTAACAAATCGTACATGTATTTAAAATATTCTACGTGTCCGCCTTGATAGCTGGTAACGGCAATGGCGTTAGCGTCTTCTTGTATAGCGCAATTTATAACTTCTTGTGCGCTTCTATCGTGGCCTAAGTGTATAACTTCAGCGCCACTTGCTTGTATAATGCGGCGCATTATGTTAATTGCAGCGTCGTGTCCGTCAAATAAAGCTGCGGCAGTTACTATTCGTATTTTGTGTTTAGATTGGTATGGTGTAGTTTCCATAGGGAAAATGATTTAAAATTAAAAGCCTAATATAAGATTTTTTATGTTTTTAAGGCAGTTGTTTAAGCGATAAATTGTAGGGTTATTTTAATTATTTTTAAATTACTAATGAGCCAAATAAAAATATTTACAGATGGTAGTTGCCACACCCAGCAATGCGTTGGCGCTTGGGCTGCTATTGTTTTTATTAATGATACAAAAACGGTGCTATCAAATGTAGAACAAAACACAACCCATAACCGAATGGAAATAGTAGCCGTAATTAAAGCTGTTGAATTTATTGTGGAGCAACACCAGGCATTAAAAATTGAAGTAGTGTCGGACAGCCAATATGTAGTTGGGCTTTTAAATCGAAAACAAAAGTTTGAATCGCAAAACTACCTCACTAAAAAAGGTAACGATATACGAAATGTAGATTTAGTAAAGCAACTTTTAAGCTATACTGATAAACTACAAATTACATTTACTAAAATTAAAGCTCATCAGCAAAAAACAAATCAAACGCAGTATAATATTGAAGCTGATTTAATGTGCAGAAGATTGGTTCGCTTAGCCGTTTTAAAAAACGAAAAAAGCCTAATGTAATTAATCACATTAGGCTTTAATATTTAAGTAGTTATTACGCTTTTTTTTCGTCGTTGCCCATTAATTCGTCCATTTTTTCGGTTGCAGATGCTTTTAACTCCGCCGCTTTTTCTTTAGTAGCATCCCAAGCTAATTCAGCCTTATCTTCAATTTTATCCATTGCAACCTCAGCCTTATCCTTCATTTCATCAAAAGCAACTTCGGCTTTATCTTTTATTTCTTCAAGCGAGTTTTTTAATTTATCAAAAAAGCCTGCTTCTTCTGGTGTGTTTTGGTTTTCCATGAGTTCTAATTTTTAGGTTTGTTTAGTTAATAAAGTTAGCGTTTATTTAGTTGATAGTTTTTACATTAATTGTTAAATTTTTATTATTAAAACTCATTTAATTAAACATAACATTTTAAGTAATTGCAAAACTAAAATGTGTTTAAAGTAACCTTAACAGAGTAACAACTACCGCAATAAGTTGTATATTTAATTACTAAAAAAATGCAGCTTATTAAACTATGATACAATTCGAAAAATTTAAACTTAAAAACAATTTAACCGTAATCGTGCATCAAGATAAAAGCACGCCAATGGCTTGTATAAACATTTTATACGACGTTGGAGCGCGCGATGAAGATGAAAGTAAAACGGGCTTTGCGCATTTGTTTGAGCATTTAATGTTTGGTGGCAGTGTTAATATTCCTAATTACGATGAACCATTACAGTTGGTAGGTGGCGAAAACAACGCCTTTACAACTAACGATATAACAAACTATTATTGTACTGTGCCCACCGAAAACTTAGAAACCGCTATGTGGCTTGAAAGCGATCGCATGTTAAGTTTAGCGTTTGATAAAAAAAGCTTGGGAGTGCAACGAAGCGTAGTAATAGAAGAATTTAAACAACGCTATTTAAACCAGCCTTATGGCGATGTTTGGTTGTTGTTGCGACCATTAATATACAAAGTGCACCCATATAAGTGGGCAACTATTGGCAAAGAAATTAAGCACATTGAAGATGCAACCATGCAAGATGTGAAACAGTTTTTTAAAAAACATTATACACCAAGTAATGCCATAATGGTTATTGCAGGTAATGTTGAGTTTGATAACGTTAAGCAGCTATGCGAAAAATGGTTTGAAACAATACCCGCAGTTGATAAGCCATTAAGAAACTTACCAATTGAGCCCGAACAAACAGAATACCGAAGTTTAACAGTTGAGCGTGATGTGCCAATAAACTCTATTTACAGAGCATACCGCATGTGCGCGCGCAACGACGAAGAGTACCATACAATAGATATGTTAAGCGATATTTTGTCGCGAGGAAACTCTTCGCGGATGTATAAAACACTAATAAAAGATAAGCAGTTGTTTAGCGACTTAAACGCCTACGTAATGGGCGATTTTGACAAGGGATTGTTTGTAATAAGTGGCAAAGTTAATGATGGCGTAACTATTGCCGATGCCGAAGCAGGTATTGATGCAGAGATTGAAAAAATACAAACCGAATTAATAAGCAACGAAGAATTACAAAAATGTAAAAACAAAGTTGAATCAACAGTTACTTACAGCGAAATTGATGTGTTAAATAAAGCAACAAATTTAGCCATATCAGAGTTGTTGGGCGATGCCGATTTAATTAACCAAGAAATTACAAATTACCAAAAAGTAACAGCTCAAAAAATAAAAGAACAGGCTAATAAAATTTTGCGTAAAACCAATTGTAGCACTTTGTTTTATTTAAAAAAACCAACGGTTAATTTATAGTTTTATTTTTAAATGCATTAAATTAAACCTAACGTATTCTTAATAAAAAAATGATACCTTTTAAAAACATACCAAACAACGCTGCTTTTGGAGAGTTATTTGAACTCGAAAAAAACGAGTTTTTATTGCATCAACAAATAGATTATGTTGAGTATAAAATGCAACGACTTACATTTTTAGAGAACCAAACTAACTCTAAAAGCTGCCAAGCGTTAATAGATTATTTAAAAATAAATAAACCAAAAATAGCCGTGTTTGCAGGCAGTTTTAATCCGTTTCACAAAGGGCATTTTAATGTATTGCAAAAAGCCGAAAAATTATTTGATAAAGTAATTATTGCATTTGGCCAAAACATAAGTAAAGACGATAGAACCTGGGCAACACCTCAAACCATTACAAACAGGCAACTTGCAAGTTACTCGGGCTTATTAACCGATTATGTTGATAGCCTACAATATGATGTTACTGTTGTTAGAGGTCTTCGAAACTCAACAGATTTTAATTACGAACAAAACCAATACCGATATATACAGGAATTAAAACCAGATATAAAAATTGTGAATATTTTTTGTGATAAAGAGTTTGAGCACATTAGCTCGTCTGGTATTCGCACCTTAGAAAAATACAATAAGCACCAAAATTATTTACTAGATTAAATACAAACAAAAATGAAACAATTATTTTTTATAGTAACCGCCATAACACTAACGCTATCAAGCTATTCGCAAAAACTATATAAGTTGCCAAATGGCAGCACGCCTAACGATTACATTGCAAACACAATAATAATAAAAGTTAAACCGCAATTTAAAAACGATTGCGAACGCTTTAAAATAAACAACACTTCGTTTAATTTATTGGCCGCAAGTATTGGAGTACAAAACCTACAAAAAAAATTCCCCAATAATAATGCTCCCGATAAACCAACAAATAACAATGGCTTTAAGCTTGCTAACCTTTCGCAAATTTATGAGTTAACTTATACGGCAACTGTTGACATAGAAAAAGCAATAAGTAAACTATTAGCGTCGGGTATTTTAGAGTATGCCGAACCGCATTTTTTACCCACACTGTTTTATTCGCCAAACGACCCTCAAGCAACACCTTTAGGCCAGTACCACTTACAAAACATACAAGCGTATGCGGGCTGGGATGTAGATAAAGGTGATTCATCTATTGTTATAGGTATTACCGATACGGGCATTGAACCGTTTCACGAAGATTTAAACACTAACATTAAACGTAATTTTGCCGATGTAATTGATGGAACAGATAACGATAACGATGGTTATATAGATAACTATATGGGTTGGGATTTAGGTGTTAATGATAACGATCCAACCTGGCAAAGCTTAACACATGGCATACATGTAAGCGGGTTGGCTGGTATGCAAACCGATAATTTAATTGGAGGTGCTGGCACAGGATTTAATTGTAAGATACTACCAATTAAAATTGCAAACGCAGCGGGTAGTTTAATTGCTGCTTATGAAGGCATTAAGTATGCGGCTGACCATGGTTGCCATATTATAAATTGTTCGTGGGGAGGCACAGGAGCTAGCCAATATGGCCAAGATATAGTTGATTATGCCACAATAAATAAAAACTGTTTAGTGGTTGCTGCGGCTGGTAATAATGGAGCCGAACAAGAATTTTTTCCTGCAGCATATAACTATGTGTTTGCCGTTGCTAATACACAAAGTGATGATACCCGATACAATCAATCAAACTACGGTTCGTTTATTGATGTTTGCGCGCCAGGCACAAATGTTGTGTCAACAATACAAAGTAACCAATATACCCCATCAACAGGCACATCAATGGCATCGCCTGTTACAGCGGGCATTGCGGGTATTGTAAAAAATCACTTTCCTGGTTATAATGGTTTGCAGGTTGGCGAAAGAATTAAAGTAACCTGCGATAATATTTACCCCCTAAATGTTGGGTTAGAAAATAAATTAGGCGGTGGTCGCATTAATTTATTTAGAGCCTTAACCGACCCCGCAACGCCAAGTGTAGTTTTTTTAGATAAAACAGTAACCGACAAAAACGATGAATCTTTTTTAAGTGGCGATACATTATTTATAGCAGGAAAGTTTATTAACTACTTAGATGCCACAACAGCATTAAACGTTACGGTAACACCATTATCTGCACTAGCAACTAGTATAGATAATACAACTGCACTGGGCGTTATAACCACATTGGCATCTAAAACAAATTCGCTCGATCCGTTTTCTTTTAAATTAAACGGCTCACTACCAGTTAACCAAGCATTAGTGTTTGAGGTTTTATTAAATGATGGCACTTACACTTCAAAACAATTTTTTACAGTTTTTGTAAACATCGATTACGTTAACATAACCGAAAACAATGTGTTTACAACCGCAACAAGCAAAGGTAAAATTGGATATAATCAAGATGCGCAAGCCCAAGGTTTAGGCTTTAAGTATAACGACGTAGATATTTTATACGAGGGCGGATTGTTAGTTGGTATTGATACAAATACTGTTGCAGATTGTGTTCGAGGCGCAAACCCTAATGCTGCAGATGTAGATTTTATGGCCGTTGCCAAAATTACACGCCAAACCCCATCTGTATTAGCCGACCACGAAACTGCCGCTACTTTTAATACAACTGGTATTACTGCAACAGTGCAACAAAACACGTATGCTTGGGGGGCCGCACCAAATTTAGATTATGTTATTTGGGAATACATAATTACAAACACACACATAACCGATACCATTAAAAATTTATACACAGGTATTTTTGCCGATTGGGATATAGATGGCGCAACGTTTGGGCAAAATAAAAGCGCCTATGATGCATCAACAAAAATGGGCTACTCGTATTACACAGGTGCGGTTAAAAAATATGCTGGCATTAAACTATTAACAAATAGTGCAGCACCAAATTTTTATGCAATAGATAATGTAACAGGCGGTGCCGGCGGGTTTGATATATCTAACGGGTTTGATACAAAAGAAAAATATAATGCTATGAGAACCCAACGCTTAGCGGCTGGTGTTGTTGGTGCAGGCACCGATGTTGCAAATGTAATGAGTACAGGACCATTAGAGGTTTTACCTAACCAACAAATTAAAGTTGCTTTTGCAATTTTAGGAGGCGATAGTTTAAATGGTATTATTGCATCGGCAACAAATGCCCAAACACAGTACGATGGCTTAACTACGAGTTTTAAAAACAATTTAATTTTAGATGATGATTTAACTTTATATCCAAACCCAACAAACGGTTTAGTAAATATTATTCAAGTTAAAAACCACTATAATGTTGTTGAGGTATTTAATAGCAATGGCCAATTAATTACCAAAAAACAATTACTAACATTAAATCAAAATATAGATTTGAGTAAATACACAAAGGGGATATATATTTTGAAATTGATAGGAGATAAAAAACAATTAATAAAGAAAATTGTTTTAATCGATTAATTGTTTAAAACCCAAGTGGTTTTAAAAATTCCGTATATTTACCACTTATTTTTAAATTATGGAATTAACTGCGCTTACCGCGATATCGCCTGTTGATGGTAGATACAGAAAAGTAACCAACGAACTGGCAACTTATTTTTCTGAATTCGGATTAATTAGATACCGTGTGCAAGTAGAAATTGATTATTTCATTTTGTTATCGCAACAAGGCTTAGCTCAATTACCAAAGTTAAGCACCCAACAAGTTGCTAACTTAAAAGTAGTGTATCAAAATTTTTCGTTTGCCGATGCAGAGGCGATTAAAGAAACGGAGAAGACAACTAACCATGACGTGAAAGCGGTTGAGTATTTCATTAAAGAAAAATTAAAAACACAAGGTTTAGAAAACTATTTAGAGTTTGTTCATTTTGGATTAACCTCTCAAGATATTAATAACACCTCCATTCCACTATCATTAAAGCAGGCCAACAGTGAAGTGGTGTTGCCTAATTTAAAATTAGTGACTGATAAATTAACAGGCTTAGCAAAGGAATGGAAAAACATTTCGTTACTAGCGCGTACTCACGGTCAGCCTGCATCGCCTACACGATTAGGAAAAGAGATTTATGTATTTGTAGAACGTTTACAAATTCAAATCAATCAGTTAAATGCGATTCCTTTTTCGGCTAAGTTTGGTGGAGCAACGGGTAATTTCAATGCACATTATGTAGCCTATCCAAAAAACGATTGGATTAAATTTGGAAACGAATTTGTGAATAATACGCTTGGGTTAAATAGAAGCCAGTTTACTACACAAATTGAACACTACGACAACATTGCCGCTTACTGCGATGCATTAAAACGCATCAATACTATTTTATTGGATTTATGCCGCGATATTTGGACTTATGTGAGTATGGATTACTTTAAACAAAAACTAAAAGCAGGAGAAATTGGTTCATCGGCAATGCCACATAAAGTAAACCCTATTGATTTTGAAAACGCCGAAGGTAATTTAGGAATGGCCAATGCTATTTTAGAACACTTATCAGCAAAACTTCCTTTATCTCGTTTACAAAGAGATTTAACAGATAGTACCGTATTAAGAAACTTAGGTGTGCCTGTTGCACATATTTTAATTTCATACAAAAGCATTTTAAAAGGCTTAGATAAATTAATATTAAACGAAGAGATTTTTAATAGAGATTTAGAAAATAATTGGGCAGTAGTTGCAGAGGCAGTTCAAACCATTTTACGCAGAGAAGGCTATCCAAAACCTTATGAAGCTTTGAAAGATTTAACGCGTACCAATACTCAAATTACAAAAGATTCGATGCATACATTTATTAACGGATTAAATGTTAGTGACCAAATAAAAGCAGAGTTATTAAACATTACACCGCAAAACTTTGTAGGACAAAATCCTGAATTTTAAGATTATAAAATAAAGCGACCTTTGATGCTTTAAGAGTTACTTTTTGTATCAAACAAAAAATTATTTACTCACAATCACTTTTTGTTTAACAGTTTTACCAACTAAAAAATAAATGCCATTCTGTAAATGATTGACTTTATAAGAAAAATTATTTTGTTGATTTAATTCAAGTGTTTCAATTACCTGACCTAATTCGTTTGTTACACAAATTACATCAGCCATTTGAGATTGAATAGTAAAGTCGCCATTATTAGGATTTGGATAAATACGTATTGCATTATTTAAATACAGTGTGTTTATACCAGTAGTACCACACGTTAAATTAAAACTAGCAGTAGCATCTACAGCTGCCCAGTTAGTTGTACTGTATGCCACATTATCAACTTGTATACAAGTTAAATTAGGATTAGTCCATGCATCAAAATTGGTTCCTGGCATATTTGCATTATTACCATTTTTTACATTTAAACTTGTTAATTGATTAGAACTACATAATAATGCAGTTAGTGTGGCATTATTACTTAAATCTAAACTTGTTAATTGGTTAGCAAAACAATAAACTTCATTAAGCGCCGTATTTGCACTTAAATTTAAACTTGTTAACTGGCATGAGTTACAATACAAAGCAAGGAGCGCTGTATTAGAACTCAAATTTAAAGTTCCTAAATTATTCCCATTACAAAATAAATAATTAAGTGCTGTATTGGCACTTACATCAAGGTTAGTTAATAAGTTAGTTTGTAATCTTAAATCTGTTAGCGCAATATTAGCCGTTAACGTTACGCTAGTTAATAAGTTGTTGTTACAAACTAATTGGGTTAGAGCTGTAAATGACTCAATTCCAGTTAAGCTTGCTATTCCGCTAGAGGCACAAACAATGCCGCCATTAAATGCATTAGCTTCAGTTAATTGAATCTCTGTATCAGAATTAGTATTAATCGCTAAATTTCCAACTAAATACGCTTTGAAATTGGCGTCAGGTATAATAACATTTTGAGCTTCCATAATCGAGAAAGTAGAAATAATTGAAAGCGCAGTAAAGAGTATGTTTTTTTTCATAAATATAATTTTTACGAAAATCACTATTTATTTGGCTTTAGGCAATGTGAAGTTCACGAACTGTATAATCTAGTTCATGAATCGTATTTAAATAGAAACACGAAGGTCTTTGAGCAGGGCTTCAAACTCCTGCTTTCGGTCGCGGGAAATAGTAATAGAAGTGCCATTCTCCATTAAAATAGCATTTTCACTTCGGCTGTACTTTTTAATAAAATTAATATTGATAAAGTATGATCGATGTGTTCTAAAAAAGAAAGACCGATTTGACAAAATATCTTCGTAAAATTTTAATTTTTTACTCACCACTATTTTTTGCCCGTCTTTTAAAAAGAATGTTGTGTAAGCTCCGTCAGCTTCTAAAAACACAATATCAGCAACTTCAACAAAGGTTAAACCATTGCTCATAGATAAAGCAATTTTGCGAATATCATCACCTTTGTAGGATTCCTTTAATAATTCGATTTGTTCCTGCATTTGAGAGTGCAGTTTTTTTTGTTTTAGTTTTTCTACGGAGTTTTTTAACTGATCAATATCAATAGGCTTTAAAATATAATCAACCGCCGAAATTTCGAAAGCTTTAATTGCATATTCACTATAAGCAGTTACGAAAATAATTTCAAAATCAATTTCTCTGAAAAAACCCAACAGCTCAAAACCATTATAATCGGGCATTTCAATGTCTAAAAAAACCACATCCGGTTTATATTTATTGATTGCAATAACACCATCAGGCACATTAGCACAATTTGCTGAAATATTTATTTCGGGACAATAATTTGATAACAATGAAAAAAGAGTATTTCTAGCTCTTTCCTCATCATCAATAATTATGGCGTTAATTGAGTTCAATTTTTGATTGTAAAGTTAATAGTGGAAAGTTAAACTTTTCATCTAAATTAGTATATATTTAATGTTTAAATTCTTGTGCTTTCTTACACGAAATAGGACCTAAAGATCCATTAAACCCAGCCATAAACGAAGGGCCGTAAGCTTTTCCATCCCAAGTTTGATTGATTGTGCAATAAATAAAACGGCATTCACTGTTTTTCCAACCATGTGATATAGCAACAATTAAAGCTGTTCTGTGTGAAATTACACTGGGATTATCTTTACGATACATTGTTTTCCAATCTTTGGCAATATAGACATAATCCATTCTGTCGCCCCAACTTTCTGGCTTATCATTTGCAGCAACAGGCTTAATTAAATTAAAATATTCTTTTTCTCTTGCCGCATCTTTAATTACTTGTGGTGGTAAATTAAAAGCATCGCCCATTGCACTATACGAATTATCAACCATCATCATAAATTCATGAAATACTGCATTAGCTAGTTTAGTGCTATCCCAATCCGCTAGCTTCTCTTTGTTTTTGCACATCACATTCATACTACCGCCTAAAAATGTTTTTGTGTCTGTATCAAATAATCGTAATATTTTTTTACCATCTTTTGTTTGCGAAGAGGCATCTGCTACTAAAATAATTTCAGGATCTTGTGAGTATCTGTAAAAAACAACACCATTTTTAAAACCTTGTTTAAAATTGCTGCCCGGCATGAGTTTATTTTGGAAAGGAAAAGAATAATAATTATTTTTTTCGATATTGATTTTTCCAATTTTTGGACCGTCCATTATTTCAAAATCAACTTCTTTTGTTTCATCTGCATCACTATAACGAACTCCTTTTTTTGCTTCCTCTTTAATGTAATGAATCGTACCCGTATATTCTTCTGGACGATACTCTATTGTTATAGCGTTTAATTGAAAATTCTTTTTGGCTTCAAAATAAATATCATACTTAAGATAATATTTACCAGAAATTCCAATTGGGTCAGTGTGTTCAGTCGAGTACACTTCTATACCTTTTGGTAATGCTGTTTCTTGAGCATTTGATTGGTTTATCATTGCTAAAAAACACAAAGCGATTGTTGCTAGTTTGTTAATTTTGATCATAAGTTTGTTTTAAGTTAGGTTTGAACACAAACGTATGTTTTATCTATGCGAAACATTTTTTTCAACTCATGAACCGTATTAATTAATTCACGAATGGTTAAAGTGGGATTGAAACAATTACAATAGTGCCATTTGAAATATTATTTTCTTCTAGATCGAATATTTCGAAACTATATTTTTTATTACCGAATGAGTTTAATAGTTCTATTCTCTTTTCGGTTGCTTTGGTAGCAAATGATTGATGAACACGACCACCTCTATTTTTTATTTCTTCAGATTTACTTCTACCTATGCCATTATCAGAAATAGTACAAATGAGTGTTTCTTCCATTTTAAATTCAATCTCTAATACTTTTATTCCTTTTTTGTGAAGCAGGCCGTGTTTAATAGAATTTTCTACGAATGGCTGTATTATCATTGGCGGTAAAACTAAATGATCCAAATCTAAATTTTCAGTTGTTTTAATAGTAAACGTAAAATCTTCACCAAACCGTAATTTTTCTAATTCTAAATATGTGTCTAACATTTTTATTTCCTTAGAAAGAATGATTTCATCTTTTCCCGAAACCTCTAATACATCTCTCATTAACTGACTAAATTTATTTAAATAAAAATTTGAATTTTTTATATCGTGTTTCAAAATCAAATCTTGTAATGAATTTAAAGTGTTAAATAAAAAATGTGGATTCATTTGTGATTTCAACGCGGTTAGTTGAGAGGCTGTAACTTTGTTTCTTAATTCAGATCGCCGTTTGATATATCGAATTCGTTTGATAAACAAAAGTGCAACAGACCCAGCTACTGTAATAAGTACAAAAACATAAAACCACCAACGTTGCCAAAACGGCATTTTTACAGAAATTGCAAGAGTAACAATTTTACTTTGCACACCATCTTCATTTATCAGTTTTAATTGAAACACAAAATTTCCAGAAGGCATTTGTGAAAATAACACATATGGAGTTGTTGCCGAAACCTTAATCCAATTACTGTCTAATCCAATTAATCTATAGTGATAACTAAAGGCTTGTTTGCTTTTTAATGCAACACCACTAAAATTTATTTTCAAATTTGTATTAGTGTATAATAATTCTAAGTTTTTTTTAAAGTTTAAAACAGAATCATTAAGTGTAATTGATGTAATTATAATATTAGGAATAGTGTTGTTTTTCCAAGTCATTTTTTCAGGAAAATAAATCAATCCTTTATTAGTTGCTAAATAAATAGTGTCTTTGTATAATTCAATATTATTGATTTCTTTTGGATTAATAGATTGTGTAATGTTGTATTTAGAAGATGTGTTAGCTTTGTAATTAATGGCATATAAATTATCATCAGTATTTAGCCAAATAACTTCATCCGTTGCTTTTATGATTCTGGTTTTGTTTTCAGACAAAATATTTTTTGTATTGAATCGATACTTTATTTTTTTATCAATGATTCCATAAATTCCTGAAGAAACCGTTGAAGCCCAAAGAACGCCATTTTTATATGAAAGCGAATTAGACAGTATATGCTCTCCGTTATCAGTAAGTTCTTCCCATGTTCCATTTAAATAGTATATAAATGTACCCGTACCCATTGATATATACATCGCATTTGTTTGTGAATTATATTCTATTGCCTTTCCACCAAAGTCATTTATTGTTGTATAATTTGTTTTGTTTTTAATAAGATCTGTTAAAGAGGATTTAATAATTAACGTGGGAAGAATCATATAAATCGTGTCATTTAAAACTTCAAAATCGCGAACATTTGAAACTTTTGGGTAATATTGTTTTTGAGTACTATTGTCAATAATTGATAATGGGCCTCTTGAAATTATAGTATATTTAAATTGTTGCATTATTTTTTTTACTGACGCGAATCGTTTTATTTTATTACTGTATTCTTCTTTCAGTATATGATTTGAAGAACTTAATTCATATACATTTCCTAAATATGTGCCCAGTAATAGATTCCCCTTTCGATTAATATTTATGGCCGTGACGCTGTTTTCTTTTAGCAAACTGTTTGTGTTGTTTATTTGCATCACATTTATATTCGGAACAACTAATAATCCATTGTGTAATGAAGAAAACCAATACATTCCTTCTCTATCTTTAAGCATAGATGTAATTTTTTCGTTTGAAAAAAGTGATAGGCTATTTGTAGTTTTAGGTGAGTTTATTTTAAAGGCTCCGAATGAGGTCGTTGCCCATATTTGATTTTGGTCTGAATAAATAGAGTAAATTAACTGAGTATTATTTAAGTTGTTAAAATTGTGATGTGTACTTATGGAATCTTCATTAATAGCATAAACACCATAAAAATTAGTAGTACCCGCTGACCTTATTAACACATAAAGTTGATTATGATGCTCTGTAAACACAAAGGTTTGAGAAGAAAAAGAGGGTTTGTTTTTCCATGAAACTTGTGTAATTCTATTTGATTTTAAATCGAGCTTGGTAAGTTCTAATGCATTGGTAAACGAAAAAACATACCCGTTAAAATAGTATAATGAAACGATGCTTTCGCTGTTGCTTACACTTTGATTTATTGATGTTAAACTATCACCGTTTTCATTATATTTAATTAACGCCGTTTTCATATTAATCCATAAATTACAACTATTGTCAATAGCAAATTGAGGGTATGATGGGTTTGAGGTTTTAACACTTTTAATAATTTTTAGTGAATCACCATCCACGCGATATATTTGACCGTAGAAGTTTTTACACCACACTCTTTGTTTAGCATCTAATTGTAAATACGAAATAGCAATTCCGTTTTGTTTGCAGTTATTATATTGCTTAAACTTAAATCCATCATACCTAAAAAGGCCCGCATCACAGCCAATCCAGATGTATCCAAAACTATCTTGTATTACTTTATAAACTTCATTTGAGGGCAAGTTGTGCTCATCGTTAATTTGATAAAAGGCAGGATGTTGTGCAAGGTTTTTTTGAGCGATACACAAGAAGAAAATTATGTTAAGTAGGCATTTTAATCTTCTATTCATTATTTGTTCTTCAATTCGCTTGTTCAAAAATAGACTATTATTCTGTACTAAAATATCGAAACATATAAACTAACGAATTTTTAGAAGAAGTCTCTGATTTATCAGAGAGTTTCGTTAAATTTATATTCGAATAAATTAAAAAGGTTAAGCCAAGTACGAGTCGGTAAGTACGAGAGTAGTCGAGAACCGCAGCGCAATAATAAACAAATGAAAATAGCAGGCTTCACTATCATACGAAATGCAATACTACACGACTTTCCTGTAGTAGAAGCCATTACTTCTATTTTACCAATTTGTGACGAGTTTATTGTAGCGGTTGGAAAATCTGAAGACGAAACGTTGCAATTAATACAAAGCATCAACTCTCCTAAAATTAAAATAATTGAAACCATTTGGGACGAAAACCTTAAAGGCGAAAAAGGACAGGTGTTTGCAACAGAAACAAATAAAGCATACAAAGCTATTAGTAAAGATGTAGATTGGTGTTTTTATGTGCAAAGCGACGAGGTTGTGCACGAAAAATATTTACCTATTATTAAAACTGCACTGCAAAACGAAATTAAAAACAATAACGTTGACGGTTTTTTAATTAACTACAACCATTTTTATGGTAGTTACGATTACATTGGTAACTCACCGCGTTGGTATGCTAAAGAAATTAGAATAGTAAGAAATAACAATGAAATATATTCGTATACCGATGCCCAAAGTTTTAGAAAAGGAAATAACATTAAATTAAACGTTAAATTAATTAATGCCTTTATGTATCATTACGGTTGGGTTAAAGAGCCTGGCGCATTAGCAAAAAAATTAAATTTTCAGTCGAGTTTTCATAACAAAAAAACTAAAGCTATTGATAGCTTTAATTTTAAAAACATAGATTCGCTAGAGAAATTTGAAGATGCACACCCTGTAGTAATGTTAAACAGAATTGAAAGATTAAATTGGGTTTTTAATTACGACATATCGTACACCAACTATTCGTTAAAAAATAAAATTAAAGTGCTTATACAAAAGGCTACTGGTTATAAAATTGGCGAATACCGCAATTACAAATTAATTAAGTAGCCCAATCGTTCATTATTTTATAAGTAAACCCCCGTTTTTTAAAGATTTAAAAAACTAAACAAAAAGGTTCGATCCCGATAACAGGGAGTTTCTAAAATTTCAAAGGTTAGTATAACTATAAATTAGGAGAATATAAAAACTACAAATGCATTTAATTTTTATGAAAACGATAATTTTTATACTAACACTTAATACTTAATTAAAACTGCTAAAACCCTTTTGTTAAAAGCGTCATAATCTTATATTTGTTTATACACAAAACACATTATGCGCCAATTTAACTCAACTTTAACAATAATATTTTTAGTTTTCACACAACTGTTAATTGCACAAACAACTTTTCCTGTTAATGGCGCAACAAACAACCTACACACGTTGTATGCTTTTACAAATTGCACATTACATGTAAATGCCGATGTAACAATTGTAAACGCAACTTTTATAATACAAGATGGCAAAGTAATTAGCTGGGGCGAAAAACTTGAGGCACCTAAAAACGCGCTCACAAACGATTTAAAAGGAAAACACATTTATCCTGCTTTTATTGATTTATATAGTGATTACGGTATGCCAGAGGTTAAACACACCGAAAAACAAAACAATAAAAACGGCACATTTGGTTGGAATCAAGCAATAAGAAGCGACTTAGAAGCTAATAAAATTTTTATACATAATCAGGCAAAAGCCGATGAGTTACGCAAGCAAGGATTTGGCGCGGTTTTAACACACTGCAAAGATGGTATTGTGCGCGGTAGTGGCGCTTTGGTTAACTTAGTTAATGCGCCCGAAAACGAAAGTATTATTAATGACAAAGCTGCTGGTTTTTATTCGTTTAACAAAGGCTCGTCATCACAGGAATACCCATCATCTAAAATGGGAGCTGTTGCATTATTAAGGCAAACCTATTATGACGCACAATGGTACAAAAATAATAACACCAAAATCGAATACAATTTAAGCCTTGAGGCATTTAATAAATTACAAGCATTACCATCAATATTTGATGGTAATGATAAATACACAAACATAACAGCCAAAAAAGTTGGCGATGAATTTAAAACAAAATACATTATTAAAGGCGCAGGTAACGAATACCAAAGGTTAAACGAAACTCAAAACACGTTTAGTAAATTTATTATCCCAGTTAATTTTCCAGATGCTTGGGATGTTGAAGATGCTTTTGATGCAGAACAAGTATCGTTAGCCGACTTAAAACATTGGGAAATGGCTCCCGCTAATTTAGATTTATTGCAAAGCAGCGGGGTTCAGTTTTGTATTACAACAGCCGACCTAAAAAACAAAACCGATTTTTTAAAAAACGTGCGCAAAGCAATTAAATATGGCTTTGACGAAAAAGATGCTCTGCGAAGTTTAACAACATTGCCCGCAACATTTATAGGTGCGCAAGATAAAATAGGCAGTTTAAAAACAGGCATGTCTGCAAATTTTTTTATAGCATCTAAAAATATTTTCGAAGACGATGCTATTATTTTTGAAACATGGAGCAATGGCATTAAGCATCAGTATAGCGATTATAATGCTATTGATATATCTGGAAAATATAATTTAACCATTGCAACTACAACCAATATTATTGATATAAAAAAAGATAACGATGCTTACACTGGTTTGGTTTATTTAAAAGATAGCTTAAAATCTAAACCAAACATTGTATTTAAAAACAATTTATTAACGCTTAGTTTCCCTTACGATTCAACCAAAACAATACGCGCAGCATTAAACTATAACCAACCTACAAAACAATTTGAGGGTAAGGCTCAGTACCCTGATGGAACGTGGACAGATGTAAACCTTACTTACGCTACAACACAAGATACAGTTAAACCTAAACCGTTTGTTTTTAAACCCAAACCAATAATTGATTATGGGCAAGTGTATTACCCGTTTGGTGCTTATGGCGAGCCAATACCAGATACAAAAGGAATTAAAGCGTTTGTAAAAGATAAATGGAATAATTATAAAAACCGTTATGAGGCTATTTTAATTAAAGATGCAACCGTTTGGACTAACGAGGGCGACTCGGTTTTAAACGAATATGATGTTTACATAACGCAAGGTAAAATTGTGCGCATAGCCCCAAACATTGATGCAACAGGTAATGCCAACGCAAAAGTTATTAATGGCAAAGGCATGCACTTAACACCAGGCATTATTGATGAGCACTCGCACATTGCGCTTTTTAGTGTTAACGAAGGTGCGCAAGCAAGTAGTGCCGAGGTGAGAATGAGCGATGTAATAAACCCAGAAGACATAAATATTTATCGCCAATTAGCAGGTGGCGTTACCACAGCACAATTATTGCACGGCTCGGCAAACCCAATAGGCGGGCAAAGTTGTTTAATAAAATTGCGATGGGGCAAAGGTGCCGATGATTTTAAATACGAACATGCCGATGGGTTTATAAAATTTGCATTAGGCGAAAACGTTAAACACAGTAATGGTTTAAACCCCGATGTAGAGCGTTTTCCGCAAACACGAATGGGGGTTGAACAACTTTATTATGATTATTTTACCAGAGCCAAGGAATATAAAAGCCAGTGGGAGCAGTTTGGTAAACTATCGCCAAAGCAAATAACAAATAATAAATTAACAAGCCCTCGCCGCGATTTAGATTTAGATGCCGTTGTTGAAATATTAGACAATAAACGATTTATAACTTGCCACAGTTATGTGCAAAGCGAAATAAACATGCTAATGCATGTTGCCGATAGCATGCATTTTAAAGTAAACACTTTTACACACATATTAGAGGGCTATAAAATCGCCGATAAGTTAAAAAACCACCAAGCAAACGCATCTACCTTTGCCGATTGGTGGGCTTATAAATTAGAGGTAACAGATGCAATACCTTACAATGCAACAATGCTTACAAACGCAGGTGTTAATACTGCTATTAATAGCGATGACGCAGAAATGGGCCGTCGCTTAAACCAAGAGGCTGCAAAAGCAATTAAATACGGCAAGTCAACAGAGGTGCAAGCATTAAAACTTGTAACACTAAACCCAGCTAAAATGTTACACATTGATAATAAAGTTGGAAGCATTAAAGTTGGCAAAGTGGCCGATTTGGTTTTGTGGACAGATAACCCTTTAAGCATTTATGCAAAAGTGAGTAAAACTATTATTGATGGTCAAATTTATTTTGATACCGACGATGATAAATTATTACGCGATGATATTAAAAAAGAGCGCGCTCGAATTATAGTAAAACTAATTGACGAAAAAAACAAAGGAGCTAAAGTTATTAAGCCCACAATAAAAAAACAAAATCATTTTCATTGCGATAGCGAGGAGAGTGGATTTTAAATTTAGTAGTTTACATACCGATTTATAAATCGACTAAAGCAACTAATAATTTTTCTATTTTTAATTTCATGTCTTTTGCCGAGCAGTTGTAGTTATTAAACAATACCGAAAACGCCAACTCTTTTCCGCCTTTTGTTTTAACGTAGCCACAATAACCACGGGCTTTATTTATATATCCAGTTTTTGCCCGCATGTTATTTTCGGCAAAAGTTGCTTTGCACAAATTAACCATGCTACCGCTTTTACCAGCAATTGGTAACGACTCGTTAAACGAATTATATATTAATGTATCGCAATAAATTTTTGACAATATAGTAGCCTGTATTTTTGTAGTTATTGTATTTTCTCGCGATAAGCCACTACCATCAACCATGTGTAAGCCCGATAAATTTACCCCAAGTTTTTCCCAATAATTTTTAACTACACTAATTCCACTGTCGGTTGTGCCTTGTTGTGTGTAATGTTTGGTGCCTAATGTTTTTAATAAGCTTTCGGCATAGTGGTTATCACTTTTTAAATTAGTATAATAAATAATTTTATTTAACGTAGCCGATTGATGTGTGTATAATAAATTTGTTGTACTAAAAGTTAATTTACTAGTTGTTACAATTGGCGCCGAAGTTTTTAAAAGTATATTTTGTTTTTGTAATTGAGCGGATAACTCCTCGGCAAAAAACAAAGCGGGGTTTGGTAGTTGTGCCTCCACCAAATAATGCGTTTTGTTTTTGGGTATAGTGCCCGATATAAATCTCACATAACCATTTGGATCGCCATAAACAATTGCATTATCATCTGCACCAAAAGCGTTAACATCACTTGTAATTTGTATTTTTTTTGAAACACATGCGGGGTAAACAGATTCCATGGTTGCCTTAGTGTTTATATCACCACTTAAAAAATAAACACTAAACTTATTATCTTTATAAGACAAGCTCGTTGCACCTGCTCCAAAATAATTGCCTATATCGCCCCAAATCCAAGTATTTGGTATTTCGTTATCAAACACCGAGTTTGTAATAATTACAGCTCCATTGATGGTTTTTAATCCTTTTGTTTTTAGTTTAGATGTTATTCCGTTTAAAAAAACACTGTCGCTTTTGTAAAAATAACTTGAGTTAAATGTTGGGTCGCCACTTGGTTGTATTAATAAATTGCTTGTTGTTTTACCTAAAACAGAATCGGTTAAATTGCTAGTGTAAAAATTGGTTTTATAAACATAATTTTTTCCTAAAAGGCCTAATGCAGCACCTGTAGTTACAATTTTTAAAGTGCTTGCTGGTATTAATGCTAACTCCGAATTAAACTCTTTTATTGTTTTACCCGATGTTGCATCCAGTACACAAAAACTATAGGCGGCATGCTGCAAATCCTTATCTCCTTTATAGCTTGCCAAAACAGCATCAACACTTTGCTGACTAATTAATTTAATTGAAAACATTAAAAGAGGTAAAATAGGTTTTAACATGTTTTAAAAGTATAGCCATTCGTATAATATTAAGTTTCACATTCAATTTTGTTGTTAACTTTATAATGCTAAAAACAAACTATTTATTTATGCCAAGTGCATTATTTGCTTTTAAACAATTTACTATTCATCAAAATTTGTGTGCCATGAAAGTTGGTACAGATGCCGTACTTTTAGGCGCTTGGGTTAAGGCTAACGATAGTAAAACAATTTTAGATGTTGGCACAGGCACTGGGGTTATAGCATTAATGATGGCCCAAAAAACACAAGCTTTAATTACCGCTATAGATATTGATGAACAGGCGGTTGCACAGGCAACTCAAAACGTAACTAATAGTGTTTTTTTTAATCGTGTTATTGTTGAGCAAATTTCGTTTCAATGTTTCGCAAATCAATACAGTCAAAAATTTGATTTAATTATATCTAACCCACCTTATTTTGAACAGTCGCTAAAATCTACCGACGAAAAACGCTCGCAAGCACGCCATGCCGACGTGTTACCTTTTGATGAATTGATAGACGGTGTGATAAAAACATTACACCTTGTGGGTAGGTTTTGTTTAGTATTACCAAAACTAGAGGCAGAAAAATTTAGAATTTTAGCCGAAAAAAAAGGATTGTTTTTATCTAAACTATTGCGAGTAAAATCGCGGGTTGATAAAGAAATTGAAAAACGACACCTAATGCAGTTTGAATTTAAACACAGTGAGTTTTCTGAAAGCACCATTTGTATTGAAGAGCTTGTGCGACACACTTATACTCCCGAGTATATTGAGTTAACAAAAGATTATTACGTTAATTTTTAACAACGACGCTGTAGTGGTTTGTTTTGCATTTTAATAAAACAAACTAACGCACACCAATAATTCTGTTTTTACCTTTTGGTTTAAATAAGGCATTAAACTTATACTCTATGCCCATACTTGGCGCTGGCGCCGGCGATTGCATTAATTGTAATTGCTGATTTATAAAAAAGTATCCTGATAAAGAATTAATAGCATAATTTTGTTTTGCATTACTCGAGTTATCGTTATGCACTATTATCCAATCCATTTTTAAGTTTGCTTTTAGGTAGGCGGCATAAGTGTTAAAACTATCATCTAAACACACGCTTATAAATGTTATTCTATCACTAAATTTTTTTTTCAAATCAATTAGTTTGGCCATCTCTTTTAAGCTAATATCACTTTGTGTACTAAAAAAATTTAAGTAAATAAACTTACCTTTAAAGTCGTGCAAATTAACACTATTGTTTGTTTTATTTTTTGCTAAAAAGTTAGGCGCATTGGCACCTGGTTGTAATTTATTTAGAGTTTGCAAAAAATTTAATGCAATGTTTTTATGCTCATCAATAAGTGTTTCGCGCTGCAATTGCTCAATTACACTTTTTACTTGCTGTGGGTTAAATTCGGCATTGTAATAAACTTCTATTAACCCTTTTAATAAAACTAATTCTCGTAGGGTATCGTTTGCAATGTTTTTATCCGATTTAAAAATTGCTTTTAAATCGGCATAGTCTCCAAATTTATTAATGCTATTAAAAATAGTGTTGCTTGTTTGTTTTGTTGCAAACGCTTGTAAGTAGCCTTTGTAGTGAGCATTAAAAAACGCCATGTATTCATAGTTGTTATATAAAATGGGCTTTTTATCAACAAATTGTTTAAATAAAATTGTTTTGCTGCGCGATGTGTTTGAATAAAAACCAGCAATGGTATACGTTACATATTGTTTAAAATAGTTGTTTTTTAAGGCTTTGTAGCGCACGTTACTTTTGTACGTAAACGTATCGAGGTATTGATTTATTTTTGAGGGTGAAATGTATGAAGTATTAACTTTAGAAAACAGGTTATTGTATTGCGTATTAAAATCAATTATTAAAGCGTTTAGCTCGGTGCTATCTTTACCATAAACACTTACGTTTACTGTTGATTGGGTTCCTAGTTGATTATTATTTGTTTCCGCATTTTTTTCAGGAAAATAAACACCGTATGTAAATTTAGGTTGCACATACAGTGTGGCGTTTAAATTATCAATTTGCAATAAAATGGGTTTAGTAATTGTTGATTGAAGTTTTAATTCAAAATACCCATTTTTATCAATGGTATCAATACTTTCCTTTGTTTGTGTATAGGTAACATAATCGGTGTAATCGCACAGTGTAATTTGTTTGCCAATGTGTGATGGGTGCGCTTTGCCTTTAATGGTAATGTTTTGTGCAACACCAATTATGGTAAATATTAAAATAAATATGATATTAAAGTATAAACGCATTGTGTGTATAACATCAAATTTACAAATAGTTACACGTTATTTGTATTAAGATATGTTAATGTAACAATATAACTTTAGCTTATACAACAGCTTCTTTTATTTGAAAAAAACTAAAATTAACGTTGCCGTATTTTTTTGTTTCTAAATAATGTGGTTTATCAGCAAAGCTTGTTCGTGGGCCGTGTTCAATAATTAAAATGCCTTGTGGGTTTAGTAAATTACCAGCAAAAATTAAATCATAAACAATACTCACGTTTGGTAATTCGTAAGGTGGATCGGCAAAAATTAAATCAAAAGTTGATCGGCATTTTTCTAAATACTTAAAGGCATCGGCACGTTCAGTAAACACATTTTTAAAATTTAATTGTTTGGCGGTTTCTCTAATAAAATTAATACACGGCGAGTGTTTATCAACACTGTTAACCGATTTTGCTTGCCGCGAGGCAAACTCAAACGTAATGTTACCTGTACCACTAAATAAATCTAACACAACTAACTCGTCATAATCTAATCGGTTGTTTAACACATTAAACAAGCCTTCTTTTGCAAAATCGGTAGTTGGCCTAACGGGCAAATTGCGAGGTGCAAATAATTGTTTTCCTTTTTGTAATCCTCCTATTATTCGCAAAACAATCTGTTTAAAAGTGTAAAGTTAAAGTGTTGGGGCATTCCCTGTAAATTTTGCCAAACAATAGCTTTATTTCCCTTTGCTAATGTTATGTGTTTAATGTATTTTTTTAAAGCAATTATTATAGCCGATGTTGTTTCGCAATTACCAACTACTGTTATGTTTACAAACAAAGGGTTAAACTCATATTGTTCTAAAATAAATAACACATAGTATAAAATATCTTCGATAGTTTTTGTACTGTATTGGTTTGCAAGTAATAGTTTAGCGCCTTGTTTAACAACAATTTCTATGTTGTTGTCTTGTATGGCTAATAAAATAGTTTCTTTCTCAAACTCATCGCCCTGCAACATTAATTGGCTTAACACTGATAACGAATGTTTTAATTGATGCTGTGGAAAAACAGAATCGAGCATTGATAGCAATGTTTCGTTAATCGCAAACAGTAATTTTATATCGGCACCAATATCGTTAACTACAACTACCTGTTCGGCTAATTGGCCAACATTAAATTCTAAAAAATCTTTTTTATGTTCGTTATCAAATAAATGGGTAGGACATAAAGTAAATAAGTGTGTGCTAAAGTTTATTAAAACTGTATTAAATGGTTTTTCAAAATAGTTAAAATGTTTTATTATGCTTAACAAAACATCTTCTATTTTATTATCTATTGTAAAAGGTGTGTGGTGTATAAATAATGGAGTGTTTTGAGAAGCTAAAAACTCACATACAGAAATTAAATTTTCGGTAATGTTTATAACCAACAAATTGGCATTGTTGCCATGTGCACCATATTGTTGATTGTTAGTATTACTGCTTAATGCCATGCTACAAAGCTAAATGATTATGTATAGTACACAACAATTTTTTATACAAACGTTAATTGTCTGTAAAATTCACCACAAATAATAGCTGTAGCGTTGGCAGCGTTTAACGACTCGCTACCGTTGTTTACCGCTGCTGGTATTGTAATTGCATTTGTTATACTTAATGCCACTTGGGCCGATATGCCATTGGCCTCGTTACCAATTACTAACAACCCGTTTTTTAAGGTTGAGGTGTAAATGTTTTTCCCATTTAATAAAGCACCATAAATAATAGTATTTGCTAAATGCGGCAACAAGTCGTTAAAGTTTTGATACACAACCGTTGTACGTAAAACTGCGCCCATTGATGCTTGCAATGTTTTTGGATTGTAAACATCGGTTGTGCTTGGCGAGCAAATAACTTGTTTAATTCCAAACCAATCGGCAATTCTAATAATAGTGCCTAAGTTTCCTGGGTCGCGTATGTCATCTAAATACAATGTTAAATTGTTGTTTAATAACTCTACATTTAATTTGTTTATTTTTTTTGTAACAATAGCTAACACTTTATTAGGGTTGCTTTGCAGGCTTATTTTTTTTAATTCCTCATCGCTTATATCTAAAAACACAATACGCTTTTGTTGTAGTATGTTTTTTGTTTCTTTTATAAAATCAATGGTTGCAAATAACTCAATCACATCAAAGGCATTTGAATTTAAAAACTCTAAAACTAACTTTATGCCTTCAATTATAAAAACACCCTCCTCATCTCTGTTTTTTTTGAGATGCAGCGATTGAATATGTTTTATCTTGTTTTTACTAATCATTTATTAAAGTTAAATTAGCGAGCTATAAATGTAACATTACCTTTTGAGGTTTAAACAACATATAATTATTTTTTCGTTTTTAATGCAATTTTTTAAAATTGTAGTAATAGTGTGCATATTGTTTTTTAGCTCGTGTAAAATTAATAACCATTTAAAGCCAAACGAGTTTTTGGTCGTAAAAACGGGTGTTAAAACTAACCACACAAACATTAATAAAGAAGAATTAGAGGCTTTTATTAGACAAAAACCAAACCGTAAAATTTTAAAATTAGCACGTTTTAATTTATGGCTTTACAATCAGGTTGATCAAAAAAAACTAATACTAAAACGAGACGAGCGAAATGCAAAATATGATCGCATTAACACACGACGCATTGAAAAAAATCAACAAAAAAATTTAAAACGCGAGCGTAAGGGCAAACGATTAAAACAACCACGTTTAAAAAATAAAGAAAAACCAACGTTTAGAGAAAGTTTATTAGAGGCAGGTGAGGCACCAGTTATTTTAGATTCGAGCTTAACTCATATTACAAAAACGCAATTACAAGGCTTTGTGTTTTCGCGCGGATACTTTAATTCAAAAGTGAAAGATAGTTTAGTTGTTATTAAAAAAGATAAGCGCGCAAAGGTATTTTATCACATATCAAAATCAAACCCATATTATATTAAACACATTAGATATAATATTGAAGACCCATTAATTGAATATTTTATTTTTAACGATACCCTTACTTCTTTAATAAAATGTGGCGATCAGTATAACGAAGATGTTTTTCAGGCAGAGCGCGAGCGCATTACCGAGGCACAATTAAATAATGGGTATTATTACTTTGCACCCGAGTACATTAATTATAGTGCCGATACAAACTTGATTGGCAATTTTGTTTATATAACAATTAATGTAAAAAAATATTACCAAAGTTATAGTCAAACAAACGATTCGTTAGTGTTTAAAAACCACCCTCGGTTTTATATCGAAAACATTTATGTTATTCCCGAAAACATAGCTAATTATAAAGGTTCGGCATTAAACAGTTATTGTAAAGACACTACACTGTATAACGGCATAAAAATTTTACATAATAAAGAGTTGTTGTTTCGTAAAAAAGATTTAATGCGTAACATATATTTATCGCAAGGCCAACTTTACCAACAACAGTTAGCCGAAGAAACATTTAAAGAATTAAACGCTTTAAAAGTGTTTAAAAACGTATCGATTCAATATTTACAAAACCCTAATTTTGCCGATAAGCTTGATTGTTACATTGTGTGCCAACCCGTTGTAAAACAAGCCTTAACTGCCGAAACAGAAGGCAGCAACACATCGGGTAACCTTGGTTTGGCTGGCAGTTTGGTGTTTCAAAATAAAAACACATTTAAGGGGGCCGAAATTTTAGAGTTAAAACTAAAGGGTTCTCTTTCTGCACAAGGCCAATTTAACGAATCAAAATCAACCGATTTAGCTAACGTTCAAAAAACATTTAACACCTTTCAGTTTGGGCCCGAGTTAAATTTATACATACCAAAGCCATTGTTTCCGTTTACGTTATTTTATTATAAAAAAGATGCGTTTGAGAAACGATTTTTTTTTCAACCAAAAACAATTTTAAACCTATCGGTTAACTATCAATCACGTCAGCAGTTTTCGCGCACCATCTCAAACATATCGTATGGGTTTAAATTTAGTAATTATAAAAATTTATTTACTTACGATGTTATTCCTTTTGAAACCTACTTGGTAAAAGCAAAACTATCATCGTCGTTTGCCAATGATTTAATAGATAACAACGATTTTTTTTTAATCAACTCTTTTCAAGATCACATAACAACATTATCTAAAATTACGGGTGTTTATAATAATAAAATTATTAAAAATAAACGCAGTAACGTGTATTTAAAAATGAGTTTAAGCTCGTCGGGCAACATTTTACGCATGGTTTCAAAGGCTACAAATCAGCCGCACGATTCGCTTGGGCGTTACTTATTATTTAAAACACCTTTTTCTCAGTTTATAAAACTTGATGCCGATTACCGTTTTTATTTTAAGGTTAGAAAAGAAAGTCAGGTTATTGTTAGGGTAGCTGGTGGTATAGGCAAAACATTAGCAAATTTAGCAACCCTACCTTACGAGCAAAGTTTTTTTGGAGGCGGGCCAAATAGTAACAGGGCTTGGCGAGCTCGCACATTAGGCCCTGGCGGTTATTCGCAACCAGAGGGCTCAACATCCAAGTTTGATAAAATTGGTGATTTTCAGTTAGAGGGAAATATTGAATACCGTTTTCATATTTTTAAATCGTTTAATGGCGCTTGGTTTACCGATGTTGGTAACATTTGGCTATTAAATAAAGACGACACAAAACCATTAGGCCACTTTGAAACCGATAGGTTTTTTAAAGAAATTGCAATTGGTAGTGGTTTTGGTTTGCGTTACGATTTTAGTTTTTTTATTTTACGATTAGATGCTGGTTTAAAAATTTACGACCCATCTTATACAGAGCTTGCGCGTTGGCAACTTAACAAAAACATATTAAACACACGCGTAATACATTTTGGCATTGGTTACCCATTTTAATGATGCTGGTTTAAATACATAAAAACTTTATGCCAACTACAAATTAATGCCATTAACTGATGTAGAAAATTATTACAACAAAAACCACCACTTGCCAAGTGTGCCAACCGAGGCCGATGTAAAACAAAACGGCATTAACACTGCCCAAATGGATGCTACTTTGTTGCAAAAAATAGAAGAGCTAACACTTTACTTAGTGCAACAACAAAAAGAAATTAACGCCCTAAAAAAACAAGTAAATAATAAGTAACAACCCTTAGTTTTGAGTAAATTTATATAAACCCAAAACTTAAAAAAATGAAACCTAAACACACATACCTTGTTTTAATTGCTATTGCCATAGTTACTATTGCTTGTTTTACAACCTGTAAAAA
>JAYSUQ010000195.1:0-10390 GCA_043718985.1 Bacteroidota bacterium
ATAATTAACCCACAGTTAAATAAACTAAAAAAAGCAAAATTTGCTACTACAGGTTTAATTGGTTTACTACAACATTTAGATATTGAAATAGTATAATGAGTATTAAAAATAACATTGATGCGATAAAACATAAATTACCTAGCAAGGTAACATTAATTGCGGTTTCTAAAACTAAGCCTAACGAGTTATTGTTAGAGGCTTATAATGCAGGTCAAAGGCATTTTGGAGAAAACTATGTGCAAGAAGTTGCCGATAAGTTTGAGCTATTGCCAAAAGATATTAATTGGCATTTTATAGGGCATTTGCAACGCAATAAAGTTAAATATATTGCCCCATTTGTTTACTTAATTCACGGCGTAGATAGTGTTAACTTATTAAGTGAAATAAACAAACAAGCTTTAAAAAATAATCGTGTTATAAATTGTTTGTTGCAAGTTTACATTGCAAAAGAAGAATCGAAATTTGGATTTGATCCAAATGAAATAGAAGAGTTTATAACTTCAAAAAAAATAGAAGAGTTTAAAAATATAAATATTATTGGCTTAATGGGAATGGCTACAAATACTGCTAATGATGTGGTTTTAAATAATGAGTTTAAAGCGTTAAATGTTTTGTTTAATCATTTAAAAAACACATTTACTAATACGTTTAATTTTAATTTAAGTATTATTAGCTCGGGTATGAGTAGCGACTATTTAATTGCTATAAACAATGGTAGCACAATGGTTCGTATTGGTAGTAGTATTTTTGGTAGTAGAAATTACAGTAACTAAAAAAATTAAAAATTATCGTACCAGTTACGTTGGCGCGGTATTTTAATATCACTTAACATACTCGATTTTATATTAATTGATAAACTATAACTCTTATTAAAGCCAAACGGAACCCAATCAATACGAGCCTCCCAGCACTTTAAATCGCGGTAAATATTCATACTTGTGTAACTTAATTTTTTATTAGTAAAATCGTATCCACTCGTAACACCAAATTTCCAATATTTAGTAATCGCAATATCACTTCTAAAGTTAAGTGTTTGTATATCTTTAATGCTATTTTCAACTTTGGTGTAATTAACGTTATAGTAAATGTTTAAATTCCAAGGCAATAATTCGTTTTGATGTTGTTCGTTTTTTTTAATATCGCTACCACGCTCGGCACCGTTAGTTAAATCGGGTTTTTTAACTAAGCTGTTTTGTAAGTTACTTGATGATAAGTTTGCGTTTAATGCTATGTTGCCGCTCATAAATGTTGCTAAACTATTTTGGGTATTTATAGCAAATTGCTTGGTACGTTTATAGGTGTTTAAATCGTAGTAATAAGGATCAAAATTGCCATTAAATACTATATCAAAATATTTTGTAATTGGTGTGCGACCAGTAACACTCCACTGGCTCATTTTAAAACTATCGGCAGCAAAATTATAATTTGCCGATAAACTTAAATTTTGCATTAAGGTTACTTTGTTAAATACAAAACCAGTATCTGTTTTTTTACGAATTTTTGCTTCAAGGTTATTACTTAAATTCATACTCACACTATTTTGCTCGCCTTGTGCAGGACCACCAAAAATGTTGTTTTCAAAAACGGTGTATTTAGTTGTGCGTTTTATTGTAGTATCGGTAAGTACATTTTTCCAAAAGCCAAATTGTGTTTTTCCAAAATCTGGGCGATAGGTGTAACCAAAACTTGGTATTAGTAAATGCCTTATTTGCTTAACACGATTGCCTTTAAATAAAAAATCCATAAAAACTTTAGTTGCTAACGAGGTGCTAAAATTTGCATCGTAACCCGTTTTAAAACCGTTTACGGTATCTGTTTTAATAAAATTAGTTTGCTGGTTTAAATTTTTAGTGGTTGTTTTTGTATACATCATTGCGCTTAAATTTATGGCTGGCGTTAATGTAAAATATTTTAAAACAGTTATGTTGGTTGATATTGGTAAACTGTGACGCACGCCGTATTTTAATTTATCAGCAATGTTGCCTTTAAAAATAGCGGTATCAATACCCGATAATGAGTTACGTGCTTCGAGTAAATAACTTATTCCTATTTTATCAAAAGCATTTTGCTTGGTGTGTGTTTGGTTTTTAAAAGGATAAAAACGGTTTACATTAAATGTTAACTCAGGAAAAGAAATAGTCATTAATTTTGTTTGCGTGTTTTGATCGTGTCGGGCATTAATACTTAACGATGACAATTTAAATGATTTAGTAAAATTTACATTTGATTGAAACGTATTTTGTAAATATTGCCCTGTGTTTTGCGAATTAAAGCGGTTGTATTTTGATGTGCGTATGTTAACATTACTACTAAACCTTATTGATGGATTACTTTTGTTATCTTGATTATGTATCCAGTTTATTGATATGTCTTTTTGTTTTGATAAGGAACTTTTAATTTCCTTTTCACCTAATTTAAATTCGCTATAACCTAATGTTAATGCCCCATTAAATTTATAATTTATGTTGTAAGCATTAGTTGTTCTTAATCCAAAACTTCCGTTACTGTAAATATCACCACGTATGGTCATATCTGTTTTATCGTTTATTCCCCAATAAAAACCACCATCTTTTAAATAAAAACCAAGGCTTTCGCTGGTACCATAAAATGGCAACAAAACACCCGAGTGTCGTTTTTTTGTATTCGGAAAATAGCCAAATGGCAAGCCAAGTGGGGTAGGCACGCCACCAATTTCTAAATACATTGGGCCTGTTATAATTTTATCGTCAGGTATAACTTTTGCTTTTTTCGCTTTAAAAATTGTTCGCGAATCGGCAAACTCACACGGTATACAATCTAAATTTTTAAACGATACAACATCATTGCTATCTTTTTTTACTTCTTTACCTCGTAAAATTAAATCGCCTTCTTTTGTAATAACATTGTATATTTTCCCTTTTTTTGTTTTCAAATTATAAGCCATTTTACCGCAACTCATTTCCTGCTCACCATCTTTAAAAATAGGGTTTCCAATATCGTTACCTAAACTATCTTTTGTGCCATGCGCTGTTACAATGTTTTTTTCGTTATCAATTTCAATGTAATCGGCTTTCAAATTCATTGTTTCGTATTCAACAAAAGCATCGCCAAATAAATAAATTTTATTGCCTAGTGTTTCATATCTAATAGAGTCGCGGGCATTATAAATTATTTGATGCTGTAATGGCTCATCATCATCTGCATCTAAGGTGTCAATTTTAATTTTTTTTATCGTGTCTTTTGGTATTTGATGTGCCCAAATGTGTGCAAATGCAGTTTCAGTTATTAACAATAACCCGATTATAAAAAATATATGATGAATGGTTTTAATAAGCGCTATAAACTAAATTTACTTAACTTACAAAACTAGTAATTACTGGCATAAAGTGACTATGATTTTAAAAAATACCAGCATAAAAATACATAAATTTTCACCTTTTTTGTTGTTAATTTTTTTGTTTTTATTATCGTCGTTTATTGTAAATAAAGATGAGCCTAAGCACAAAGTTAAAACAATTGTAATTGACCCAGGGCACGGTGGCAAAGACCCAGGTTGTAGCGGCGTTAGTCATAACGAAAAAGAAGTGGCATTATTAGTTGCCTTAAAACTTGAAAAATACATTAACGAAAATATTAAAGATGTTAAAGTAATATTAACTCGAAGAACAGATGTGTTTGTTGAGTTAGAGGATAGAGCCTTAGTTGCAAATAATAATAATGCCGATTTATTTATATCAATACATTGCAATGCGGCTGGCAAACCCGTTATGATTAAAGATAGCAAAACTGGGAAAATGCGAGCAAAAACGTATAAAAATAAACGAGGTAAATATGTTGTTGTTGAAACCACAAACCCCGAACCTTTTGGTAGCGAAACCTATGTTATGGGTTTAAAAAACGAAGACGGTAAAATGAAAGTTGCCCAACGTGAAAACTCGGCGATGTTGCTCGAAGATAATTACGAAACAAAGTATAAAGGATTTGACCCAAATAGCGAAGAGAGTTATATTATTATGAGTAATTACACATCAAGCTATGTGATACAAAGCGCTGGCTTGGCTTTAAAAATACAAGATCAGTATTTAAAAAAAGCAGGCAGGGTAGATAAAGGTGTGCATAGGCAAAGTATTTGGGTTTTGTGGCGCACATCTATGCCAAGTGTTTTAACCGAAATTGGGTATTTAACAAACCCACAAGAAGAACAGTTTTTAGGCTCGGATAAAGGGCAAGATTATGTGGCGGCTTGTTTGTTTAGAGCTTTTCGTAAGTATAAAGATGAACAGGAGGGGGCGAAAAAAATATACGACGATGCGGTAGAAAATCAAACGCCTTTAGCTAACGAAAATTACATAAAACAAAATAATAGTGATGATAAAAACGAAACGATAACTATTGATAAACCCGAAGTTGAAAAAGATGTAGCGGTTACAAAAGATAAAAATGAAGAAGCCGAGCAAAAAGCTAAAGAAGAAAAAGACAAACGTGATACTGAAAAACTATTAACTGATAAAGCAATTAAAGAAAAATTACAAAATGAAATTTTAGAAAAAGAGCAAACGCAAGAAAAACTTAAAAAATATAAACAGTTAATTGTAATGGCTGATATGAATTTTAAAAACAAAAATTATACTCAAGCTAAATTATTTTATACCGATGCAATTACATACCAAGCAAATGAAAATTACCCTAAAAAAAAGCTTTTAATAATTGACTCAATTAATTCATTATTAGTAAATAGTGTTAAAATCGATTCAACTAAAAATATACAACCTAAACCTATAGTTACAACAAACGATATTGTATTTAAAATACAGTTTTTTAGTTCGGATAAAATACTAGATGCAAAAACAAAATTTGCAACTTTAACTGATGTGTGGTTTTACAAATCGGGTTTAATTTATAAGTACACAAGCGGTGCCTTTACAAGTTTTAACGATGCAACCCAGCATCAAACAACTTTACGTAATTTAGGTTTTAAAGATTGTTTTGTGGCTGCATTTAAAAATGGCCAGCGTATGGATATTAATGAAGCTAAAAAAATTGTTGGTAGTAACTAGGTTTTAACTACCCTCCATTAAACCTCGCCCAGTTTTTTGAATTTTACCATCGCGTTTTAAATCAGCAATTATTTTATCTAAAACACCATTAATAAATGTGCGACTATTTGGTGTGCTATATTCTTTACTTATATCTATGTATTCGTTTAACGATACTTTTACAGGGATATTATTTAAGTACATAAATTCGGCTAATGCCATTTTCATTAATAGCACATCCATTGCAGCAATGCGCTCTAACTCCCAGTTTTTAGTTTTTTCATCAATTAATTTATCAAATTCTTTATCGCCTGCAATGGTTTTACGGTATAATGTTGATACAAATAGTTGATCATCTTCGGCATCTTTATATAACGGCAATAATTTAAATTCTCCATTAAATCCTTCAATCGTTTTTGCTACCATCGAAAATGCACCATACGTATCATCTGCCCAATGCAAGTTTTTTTCTTCAAAAATATGGTTTAGTAAATCGTGATTATATAAAAAATCGGTTACAACAGTAATTAAAAATTGTTTATCGTCTTTAACAGATTGTGTTTCATCTGCCATATAGGTTTTGTAATTATCTGTAGCGCGTAATTCGGTATATAATTTACGTACTAAATCAAAATCGTTTTGCCACGAAATTTTACGATTAGTAACTTCTTTTTTTAAATACCCGTTTTCGGATAACTCAATTAAAAATGAGTTTTTAATAAATTTTAAGTTTGGGTTTAAATCCTCGGCACTTGGTAAGCGTTTGTTTTTATTTTCTTCTAAAACTAAATGTGCGTTATGATGTATATCGCCTAATAATACTAAAACGTAAATGTATAGGTCGTAAATTTTATCTAAACTTTTAAATAATTCTTTTTCATAAAATACAATATCAGGCTTATCTTGTTTAAAATAAGTATAAAGGGCTTGCATTGTTTTTATTCGAAGGTATCGGCGGTTTAGCATAAAAGAACGAATTTTTAGTTATTGATTTTTAATTATATTAAGTAATGTTTTGTAATTTAAAGTACGGCGTTAATACGGGCAATGCTTTCTATCCGTTGTTCGGCAATTTTATTAGCCGCTGCATAAGTTGGTATGTTTTGTGCTTTAGCTGTTTGAAAAATATTCCAGGTTGTATCGTAAATTTTTTCGGCGTGTGCCATTGCGCGTTCACGGTTGTAGCCTTCTAATTCATAAAAAACATTTATAATACCACCCGCATTTACAACAAAATCGGGCGCATATAAAATACCTTTAGTTAATACCAATTCGCCATGTTTTTTTTCATCGGCTAACTGGTTATTTGCAGCACCGCAAATTATTTTACATTTTAATTTTGCCAACGTATCGTCATTAACGGTTGCACCTAAAGCACACGGGGCATAAATATCAATATCTAAATCAAATAGTTTATCGGCAGCAACAAACTCAGCTTTGTATTTATCTACAGCAATTTTTATGCGCTCTTCTGTAATATCATATACATAAACTTTAGCGCCTTCTTTAGTTAAGTGTTCAACTAAATGCATACCTACATTACCAATGCCTTGTACTAATATTTTTTTACCTGATAAGCTATCCGTCCCATAGGTTTCTTTAGCGCTGGCTTTCATACTCACATAAACGCCATAAGCAGTAACTGGCGATGGATCGCCGCTACCACCCATATTAACGGGTAAACCACTTACGTGATCAGTTTCCATTTTTATAATTTCCATATCGCGACTACTCATTGCAACATCTTCGGCAGTTATATACTTGCCACCAAGGCTATTTACAAATTTACCAAAGCGACGTAATAAAGCTTCGGTTTTTATTTGCCTAGCATCGCCAATAATAACTGCTTTGCCACCACCAAGGTTTAAACCCGCTACCGATGATTTGTAAGTCATACCACGCGATAATCGTAACACATCAGTTAATGCTTCCATTTCGTTAGTGTAATTCCACATACGTGTGCCACCTAATGATGGCCCTAAAACAGTGTTGTGTATTGCTATAATTGCTTTTAAGCCAGTTGCATTATCATTACAAAACAAAATTTGCTCGTGGTTGTGTTGCAACATTTGCCCAATTACTGGGTTTTGAGCTAAATTAGAATCTTTAATATCTTTTACTTCCATAATAAAATTACTATTTCGACGCTAATTTAGTATTTATTTGTATAGAAAATACAATGATTTTTAGCAATTAATAAAGCCGTTAAACCACAAAAAACCTATTATTGAAAGGCAATTTACTGAGTTTGTTTTTTTAAAAATAATAAATAGCTTTTAACGATAACTAAAAACGAAACGGGTTTTAAACCTTGTTGCATGTTTTGTTTTGATATTTGTGCTAGTCGTTTCCAATGAAACATTAAATCTTTATAGGCTTTAAATAAATTATTTTTTTTGGAGTCGTATATATGGCCTGGTTCCGAACTAGCACCATTTAATTCCATAATTTTAATGTTTTTACCTAAATATAAATCATCAATGCTTTTTACTTTTAAATCAAACCTACCATAATAAAAGCCATTAATTGGCAAGCAAATTTGGTTAAAAACGTTGTTTAGTTTTTCGTTTATTAAATAGTTGGCATCAATAAAACGAGTGCCTCGGCAATGGTTGCCAATGGGCTCTAAAAGTAAATTTTTATCATTTTCAACAACTGTATTTATTGTTGCTCCAAGCTTGTTACTTAAACGTTTTATTTGAAAACGAGCCCGTGTGCTTTGTTGCATTAACTGTTTAATGGTTAATTGTCCGTTGCCTGTAACCGATAAAAATTGTTTTAACGTTACCGATGATATTATTCCGTTTTTAGAGTTTGGTAGTCGGCTGTATAATATCCCCAATTCAATTTCATAATTAATAAATTCTTGAATTAAATAAGGCGTAGTAGCTTGTTGATGGTAATTTATCAATTCTTTTTCGGTGTTAATTTTACACACATTGCTGCCACGCTCGCCAACATCTGGCTTAACTATAAACGGATAATTAATAGTACTTTGTTTAAGTTTAAGTAATACTGTATCACTATCTAAATTAAAAACCTCAACACAACTTGGCAAATAGGCATCGTTAATTAAATGCAAAATACTTGATTTACTTTCGCCAAAAAACCCCCCCAACTCAATGCCAGGGTTGGCAACGGTAAAATAAGCTAACGATTTATTTTTTATTGCTAAATATAACCAATAGGGTAAAATTGGCAGGTAAAACAGCGTCATAGGCCAATATTCGTAATTTGTATATTTAAGTATGAATAATGGTAGGCGCATAATTACTAACAATTAATTATTTTATTTTTATACAATTTTTTATTAATAATGTCTTCGTAAGTTATTTCGGTATGCGATAGTTTTTTATCAATACACGTTATGCTAACAGTTTTTTTATTACCACGGTTAATTATTAAATCGTTATGCGCTTTACCATCTCCTGCAAAATGATGAAAAAATAAAATACCATCGGCAGTGTAAGTATCATTATTACTTAACCAATTATTAAACCAGTGCAACCGTTGCTCAATAACATTTGCCGAATATAAGGTTACCGACGACCAAATTTGTGGTAACGATGAGTCGTACTTTGTAAGTGTTGCTTTAATTTCGTTCCACTTTAATTCATTTAAAATTATTGATTTAGTTTCGCTACATGCATATGCCATTATTAACGTAAAGGGTTCAATACCATTAAAATCATACTCTTCAGCAAAACGATTAGGATCGTTATAATCAAAAAAATTAAGCAACATTAAACCTCTACTTATTTTATAATTACTTTTTGGTGTATGTGCCTTAAAGCCTCCGTTTAATAAGCATAATGTGTAGCCACTTGTGTCGTATGCAATCCAAGTGCCATTAGCTTTAGCATCTTTAGGATAATAAATGGTTTTATTATTTATAGTGTATTCTAAAACAGGTAATGCAGTAGGTCTATCTACATCTTCATCTCTGTTTGATGTTAGTATAAATTCGTTATTAGATACTGGCAAAAAAGTAACAGTACACATTTTAATTAAATAGTTTGTGCGTTTATGTATTGAATAGTTGAGTTAGCGTACCCAAAATTTTGCTCTAAATTTATGTATTTAAAATGCAATGGTATTGCAATACTAATTATTGCCAAATGGTGCACAGTATGCTCTATGTTATACGTAATTTCGCGGTAAAGCGATGTTTCCATAGTAACGCTTTGGTTGTTGTATGTTGATGTTAAGTTAATGCGTTTATTCGTTTCTATTAATTCTAAATTATCTATAATTTCGGTTAAATAATCGTACGCATATTTTACATTGGTTTCTAATAATTCATTTCGTTTTCTATCGTCGTAGTTAACGTTATTATTGGTTATTGTAAATAATAAGCATTGATAAAACTCTGCAATATGCCTAACATGTTTGCCTATTGATGATTGTTTTAAAACGGGTAGTAATTGGTAATAATCAGTTTCATCAATTTGTAATAAAATTGATTGTAAACTTTGCAGTTGTTTTATAGCAGCTTGTTTTAACATATTATTTTTTTAAAATAGTTACTTCTAATTTAATTAGCGCATTATTTGCAAGTACCATGCTTTTTTCTCCAACACCAAAATCCAATCTATCAATTGTAAATTCGCCAATTAAAGTTGCTTTGCCATTTGTTTCGGTAAATTTAAACGGTATTACAACATCTTTAGTTTTATCTTTTAACGTTAGCTTAAAAAACCCTTTAAAACTTCCATCTTTTTCTTTACCAAAGGCGGTTGATTTAATTGTTATTTTAGAAAATTTATCAACTCCAAAATATTCGTCTTTTTTTAAATGCTCGTCGCGTTTACCAATTCCTGTTTTAATGGTTTTTGCCTCAATAACAGCTTCTATTGTGTTTCCGTAACTTTTATTTTCATCAAAATTTATTTTAGCAGTTAATCCTGTAAAACTACCATCAACATTAAACCCAGCGTTTTTAATTTTAAATTTTATCGAGCTCGATGCAACAATCCATTCGGTGTTTGGTTGCAAACTAGTTTGTGCAATTATAAAATTGCTAATAAGTAAATTGAGTATTATTACTATTTTTTTCATATTATTTAATTTGGCTTTTTTAATTATTTAAATGGCGTGTATGTTATGCCTATCATTCCCATTAGTGCTTTATTACGCCAACGATTGTTATCTAATCGCAATTTATTACTGGTTGTGTATTCGGTAAATAAAAATGTGGCTCCTGCTTTAATTGCAAAATGTTTATTAAACCAATACCGTAAATACAACTCCGAGTTTAGTGAGCCTATATCGTTATCGCTTACTAACAAGGCATTTAATGAAGTAGGTTTTGCACTTTGCGTACTTTTATTTTTTAAATTATCTTGGTATGAAATATATTTACCATCAGTTTTTGC
>JAYSUQ010000196.1:0-10386 GCA_043718985.1 Bacteroidota bacterium
CTTCAGAAAACGACAGTCGAACAAATTATTATAATATTTATGGTAGTACACCTCGTTTAGTTATACAAGGGTCAGTTATTTCAAGTAGTTCCAATTATAGTTCCCCAACAATTTTTACACCTTACCTTTCTCAAACAACGCCTGCTAGTATAAAAATAACACAATTTAAATATGGCAACGATTCGATTCGCGCACGAATTGTTATCAAAACAGAAGCTGCTCATACACTTGGTGGATTAAGTTTATTTGTAGCATTAGCCGAAGATGAAGTTAATTATACGGGTTCAAATGGAGAGCCAGTGCATTATGATGTTTTTAGAAAATCATTGACAGGTACTTCTGGCGTTTCAATTACTTTACCAGCAATCCTTGGCGACTCTGTAGTTTATACTATGAAATCGACAGTAAGTAATGCCTGGAATTTTTCTAAAATATATACATTAGCAGTCTTACAAAATGCAATTACAAAAACGGTTATCCAATCAGAATCAGTTCCTTCAAGCTTTAATAATGTGACAACTGGCGTTATAAATAATAATATATTAAGTAATAATTTTAATGTTTTTGTAAATGAGAATATCATATATGTTAATCAAAATCAAATAACAGAACAAACCTCTTTTTTAGTTTCTGATTTATCTGGAAGAGTTTTATACAATAAAACTCTTGAAGAGAGCAATGAAAATTTAGATGTCTCAAGTTTATCAACTGGCATATATTTATACCAACTAAAATCTAAAAACAGAATTGTTAAAACAGGAAAATTATTTATTAAATAACCTTGCTATGAAATCATCATTTTTATTTTTTTTATTTTTCACATTGCTTTTTGGACAAATAATAAGTCAAGGATCATACTCTTTAACAAGTTCAAAAACAATTAATTTAAATGTAACATTAAATCAAAACACTGCTTCAAAAATATATTTGTCCAATACGGGCAATTCAAACCTAGTTTTAAAATGGAAAAAAATTGAAGTTTCCTTACCAAACGATTGGGTTTATTCAACTTGCGATGCTGGAGCTTGTTATGGAGGTGTTCCTATTGGTCCAATAGCTATGGATACAATTTTAGCAGGTGGGCAAGCCTACATTGGAATTGATGTTGAGCCAATTACAACTATAGGAACAGGTATTATTATGTTATACATTTATCAAGAAGCACAACCCTTACAAGGTGATACCTTAACATGGTATATAACGTCGGAAGCAGTTAATATAAATGAATTTTCAGAAAATGAAGCAATTAATGTTTTTCCAAATCCATCAACAGAATATTTAAAAATACTTACTAATGAAGAAATTGTAAATGAAATTTCTATTATGGATAGTAATGGTGAAAAAGTTAAGGTAATTAAGTTAAATAATTTAAATAGCAGTTTAGTTATTTCTGATTTAAATTCTGGGTCCTACACTTTAGTTGTTGAAACTAAAAAGGGAGTTTTAAAAAAGCGGTTTATAAAAACAAATTAATTTCATAATTCATCTTTATCAATTTAAAAAGATATTAACTCACTCTGTTTTAAAAAGAATTTATTTTTAAATTTATTGTGATAATCTAAGTAATAAATTTACTTTCATGTCGCCAATACTTATTATTTCTTGCATCGGTTTATATTTTGGAGGCTTACTCCTTATCGCTTATTTAACATCAAAAAACTCAACTGCCGATAGTTATTTTTTAGGAAATAAAACATCGCCTTGGTATGCCGTAGCATTTGGTATGATAGGCGATTCGTTAAGTGGCGTTACTTATATATCTGTACCTGGTAAAGTAGGAATGGGTCATTTTTCGTATTTACAGTTAGTAATGGGTTATTTTGTTGGGTATTTTATCATTTCAAAAGTGTTATTACCAATTTATTATAAAATGAATTTGGTTTCAATTTATTCGTATTTAGAAACTCGTTTTGGCAGAAATACACAAAAAACTGGAGCGTTCTTTTTTATACTTTCGCGTGTTTTAGGCGCGTCGGGTAGGTTGTATTTGGCTGCTGGTGTTATTCAGTTTTTTGTTTTTGATCAGTTAACCTCAGTTCATATTCCTTTTTGGCTAAGTGTTTCGGTAATACTTGGTTTAATGTTGTTGTATACCTATAAAGGCGGTATTAAAACTTTGGTGTGGACAGATACTTTTCAATCACTTTTTTTGGTACTAGGTGTAGTGTTATCTATTGGTGTTATTATTAGCAAAATGGATATTAGTTTTGCTACAGCCTTTACTAATGTTGTATCGAGTAATTATTCTCAAACTTTTTTTTGGGATTACAAAAAAACAAATTTCTTTTTTAAAGAATTTATAGGCGGTATTTTTATTGCAGTTGCTATGACGGGCCTCGACCAAAACATGATGCAAAAAAACTTGAGTTGTAAAAGTTTAGCCGAAGCGCAAAAAAATATTTTTTGGTTTAGTATTGTAATGGTTATTGTAAATGTTTTCTTTTTATCGTTAGGCGCACTATTATACCAATATTATAATACAGCAGGTATTGATATACCAACAAATTTAGAAACTGGTAAAATTATAACCGACAAAGTGTTTCCTAATTTAGCTTTAAACCATTTAGGAATATTTGCTGGTTTAATTTTTATAATAGGTTTAACTGCAGCTACCTTTAGCAGTGCCGATAGTGTTTTAACAACCCTTACAACATCTACCTACATAGATATATTTGAATATGATAAAAACAAAAACTTAACAGAAAAACAAAAAGCAACAAAAAGAACACTTATTCATATTGGCTTTGCATTATTAGTTTGGCTTGTAATTATTGTTTTTGATGTATTAAACCAACGTGCAATTATTGATACCATTTTAATGTTAGCAGGTTATACATACGGCCCATTGTTAGGTTTATTTACAATAGGTTTATTTACAAAGATAAACTTAAACGATAAATTTACACCAATAGTGTGTGTTGCTGCACCTGTTTTAACTTATTTATTTGCCAATTATATTTTAAAATATGTTAGCGACTATCAAATTGGTAACGAACTTATTATTATTAATGCAGGCATAACAATGCTTGGTTTGTGGTTTGTTAAAATTAAAAAACATTTAATATCAAATTAATAAAATAAATTATTTAAATACTTTATTAAAAATTAAAGGCATTAATTTAAAATCAATTTAAACGATTGCTAAAATTATTTTTTCTTAACTACTTCTTTAATTAAAATATCTTGTTTTGTTTTTGGGCGCTTATTTTTAACCCACAAAAAGTTTTTCAATCTCATTTCTTTATCATCAATCTCTGATAAAGGATAAATGGTTGATTCGGGTTTGTTTCTAAACGTTGTTCTATCAACTCCATCGGCATTAAACCAAACTGTTAAATCGCTACAAGAAGTTTTGTTAACTCCTTTATAATTTGTTTTTTGTTTAACGTAATAAATAATTTGTGCATTGCCAATTACATTTAATTTGCGAATAGTATCTTTTACTAAAAAACCTTCAATATTTTTACCTGTTATTTGGTTAAACTTATCTGCATCCAAACTATCTGCTTGTTGTATAACTAACGCATTACTTAATAATTTAAAATGCTTTATCCCATTTTTATTTGCAGTTAAATTAATTTGCTTAGCCGTTACTTGCCCATTTTTTACCCATAAAATTGGTGAATTATACATTACCATTAACGAATCGTGCATAGCATAATTAATTGAATCACACATACCTTGTAAATCGTTTTTAAAAAATTTCACGTTTTTATATGCTCTTACAAATGTGTGTAAGCTATCGGGTTGGTTATAAAATAAGGTGTCACCGCTTAAAAAGAGTGTGTCTTTTTGCACTGTGTATCCAAAAACTGCGTTGTTTGTTACTACCGATTTTTTTGTTTTCTCAAAATGTTCGGCATAATTACCAACTATAAATGTTTTTTGAGCTGTATCAATAATCTGTACATTTTTAGTAGCGCGTGCGTATCCATTTTTGCGGTCGTAATACATACTATCGCCCAACATTTTTTGTTCGTCGGTTACAATTAAAGCGTGCTTACTAAATCGTGATATTTCTTTATCGGTATCGTACCAACCGTTTTCGCAATAAATATAATTTTCTTTACTTTTAATAATTGATGGGCCAATAAAATAAGCTGTTTTAGTTTCGGTATTATAGCGCAAGGTATCGCTATTCATTTTATAATCGGGGTTTGTTAGCACAACATCATAATGAAATGTTAATTCTTTTAATTTCGAATAATAGTGTCCGTTTTTACTAGTTAAGGTATTTTCTTTATTTATAATTGTGCCACCATTATAGTAACTTGCAACATTGTTCCCTACATCATAAACCATTGTATTTGTTGTTAGTACCATATCTTTATCAATACAACGAACATTACCATCCATATTTGCCATTTTGGTTTTAGCATCGTAAATTAATTTATCGCCAAAAACCGAAACACTATCTTGCACAATACTAATATGGCCAAAAGCTTCCATTTTTTTTTGATCGTATAAATATGCGCTATCGCATCTCAAAATTGCACCCTCGTGTTCACATTCAACATTACCAATTAACCGTTTAGCCTCAACGCCCATACTTTTATTATACGCTAATTTGCCTGCATGGTTTATTTTAATAAGTTTGGTTTTTGTATCGGCACTTTGCTTTGCGCTGAGCTGTCCGTAGCTTTCAAAACTAAAAAGCACAAATAGTAAATAAAAAAAAAGATTGTTTAAAAGCGTCATAATAATTTATAAATTTAAGCATATATCTAAATGCACAACACGCTATTATATATTTTTAAGAATACCACATTAACTTTTTTTATTACTTTTTGCTCATAACTCAAAACAATTATCTTTGTAAAACTATGGGTAAAATTAAAAAAAATATTTTTGTCGAAAATGCTGAAATTATTGATATTTCATCAGAAGGAAAATCTGTAGCCAAGCACGACGGTATGGTTATTTTTGTTGATGGTGGTGTGCCAGGCGATGTAGCCGATGTAATGATTACTCGCAAAAAAAACAATTACGCCGAGGGTAATGTTGTTACTTTAAAACAAGCATCACCAAACCGAATTACGCCTAAGTGCGAACACTTTGGTACTTGTGGCGGTTGCAAGTGGCAAAGTATGAATTATACTACCCAACTTTTTTTTAAACAAAAAACGGTTGTTGATGCATTAACTCGAATTGGTCATTTAGATGTAAGTACGATTAAACCTATTTTTGCAAATAAAGAGGAGTATTTTTATCGTAATAAATTGGAGTTTTCGTTTTCAAATAAAAAATGGTTAACAAACGATGAAATTGCAACTGGAGGCGATAATATTGATAGAGCTTACGGATTAGGATTTCATATTCCAAAAATGTTCGATAAAATATTAGACATTAATAATTGCTATCTTCAAAATGAGCCATCAAACAGTATAAGAAACGAAGTACGAGATTTTGCAAAAAAACATAACCTTACTTTTTTTAATGTTAGAGATAAGCAAGGTTTGTTTAGAACCCTAATGATACGTACCGCAAGCACAGGAGAGTTAATGGTGTTAGTGCAATTTTATGAAAACGAACAACAAAACATTGCATTAGTATTAAATCATTTAAAGCAAAAATTTACTCAAATTACAGCTTTGTTGTATGTAATTAATCCTAAAGGAAATGATACTTTGCAAGATTTAGAAATACAAACATTTGCAGGTCGCGATCATATTTTTGAAGAGATGGAGGGATTGAAATTTAAAATTTCGGCTAAATCATTTTATCAAACAAATTCAGCACAAGCTTATGAGTTATATAAAATTACGCGTAATTTATGTGGCTTAACTGGTAATGAGGTTGTGTATGATTTATACACAGGCACAGGCACCATTGCAAATTTTGTTGCAAAGCAAGCAAAAAAAGTAATTGGGGTAGAGTATATTGAAGATGCCGTTATTGATGCGAAGGCAAATTCGAAATATAATAACATAACAAATACCAGTTTTTTTGCTGGCGATATGAAAGATGTTTTAAATACAGATTTTATAACAACTCACGGCTTGCCTGATGTTATTATTACCGATCCACCTCGCGCGGGTATGCACATTGATGTAGTAAATACATTGTTAAAAATTGGAGCCAAAAAAATAGTTTACGTTAGCTGTAACCCTTCTACACAAGCTCGCGATTTAGCCTTATTAATTGATATATATGATATTGCAGAGATACAACCTGTAGATATGTTTCCGCAAACGGCCCACGTAGAAAACGTTGTGTTGTTGGTTAAAAAATAATTGAAAATAATTGTTATTTTTTGAAACTATTTTTATTAGTTTTAGTTTAACAATATAAAACCGTTACTAACCTTTTAATTTTTAAAATTTATGACAGCCACTTTCGAAAAAATTGAAAAAGAAAATATTGAACATTTAAAATTTCCAGCAGATGAAGTATTAATTGATAAAGATTTAATAACCGAACGTGCTACCGAATTAGGTAGAGCTTTAACTTTAGGGAATTTAGAACACTCTAAAATTAAAATTTATTTTGAAGATGATAGTTCATGTAAGGTTGTTGAAACCACTGTTTGGGGAGTAACAGATAAACGTGTTATTTTAAAACAAGGTACCGTTATACCAATTAATAGAGTTCACAAAATTTCGTTATAATATTTTTTAATTTATTTTTACAAAAAAAAACCTGTTTTTAATTAAACAGGTTTTTTTTATTTTTTGAGTTCTAAAAAAGTAATTATAGGATAGTGGTCGGTTAATGTTTCGGTTAAATGATGGTAGTTTTTTGATTTAAATTGCTTGCTATGTAAAATATAATCAATGCGAAAACGAGGAAACTTTCCTGTGTACGTTTGTTCAAAACCATTTCCCGACTCAACAAATGCATCTTTTAAACCCCGCGATACTGTATGGTAAACATACGAAGCGGGTGTATCATTAAAATCGCCACACAAAATAATTTTATAATTACAATTGTTAATATGAGTCGAAATAATATCGGCTTGCGAGGCACGTTTAACAAAGGCACGTTTTAAACGACGTAAAATATTTTTACTTTTTTCGATTTCGTCTTTTGCATCAACTGTATCACTTTTTATATCATCAATAAATTTGTAATCTACTTTTTTAAAACTGATAGATTGTAAATGCATATTATAAATACGAACAGTGTCGGCATTAATTAAAACATCGGTATAAATGCACACATTATTTTTACTCGTATTAAAATCTATTTTTCCTTTTCTAATTATTGGGTATTTTGTAAATGTTGCAATTCCCCAATGATCGAACTTGCGCAATGTTGTTGTAAACTCTACATGACTATTTTTTGCATTTAATAATTTTGTTAGCGAATCAATATTGTTAAAATCGCCCGCTTCTTCAGATGTATAAAATTCTTGTAAGCAAAGTATATCAGGATTTTCTTCATACAATGAATTTAAAATAATGTTTCGACTTTGTTTGTTTTTTGTCCAATTATATAAATCAAAAAGCATAGAGTTATAACTCATTACTTTAATATCTTTATTTGATGTTTCGGATTTAGAAATATCTAATTGAATAAAACCTAAAATAGTTCGGGTACAAAATACAATTGCTATTAACGAAAAAAAGCCTTGTGCTTTAAATTGTGCAAACCAATAAGTTATAAAAAAAATATTTATTAATACAAAAACCGGAAAAGCTAACCCAAAAAAAGCAAGTATCCAAAATGTAGTTGGCGATATGTATTTACTTGCCATTGCAAATAATAAGCACACTATAAAAAAATAATTTACCCACAATAATAATTTATTAAAACGCGATAACTTACGTGCGTTTTTAACGTGCACAATGCGCCTTAAATCGGTTACAGATATGTGAGAAAAAATACTAATATGTTTAGTTTGTAATTAAGCCATCTTTCATTATTAATTTTCTATCGGCCATGTTTGCCAATGTTTCGTTATGTGTAACAACAACAATGGTTTGTTTTAACTCGTTACGTAATGTTAAAAACAATTCGTGTAAATTTTTAGCATTATCACTATCTAAATTACCGCTAGGCTCATCGGCAAAAATAACTTTTGGGTTATTAATTAATGCACGTGCTACAGCTACTCGTTGTTGTTCGCCTCCCGATAATTCTGCTGGTTTATGATTTGCTCTGTCTTTTAAACTCAATAATTCTAATAATTTATGCGCATTTTTTTCAGCATCTTTTTTTGATGTTTTACCAATAAATGCAGGTATGCAAATGTTTTCGAGGGCAGTAAATTCGGGTAATAAATGATGAAATTGAAATACAAATCCAATATATTTATTTCTAAACAATGCTAGTTTTTTTTCGTTAAATGATGATATGTTTTCGTTATTAAATATTATTTCGCCAGAGCTTGCTTTATCTAGCGTGCCCAAAATAGTAAGTAGCGTTGTTTTGCCAGCACCCGATGAGCCAACAACCGATACAATTTCTGATGGTTTTATATGCACATCTACACCTTTTAAAACTGCTAAGTTGCCGTAATTTTTTTTTATATTTTTAGCTATTATCATTTCTAAAATTGTTATTTACTTAAAACTTTCAATTCTGTTCGTCGGTTTTTTGCTTTATTTTCGGGCGAATCGTTAGGTGCTTTTGGTTTACTATCGCCATAGCCTTTATAAGTTAAACGTGTAGGAACAATAGTACCATTTTTTATTACATAATCGTAAACTGCTTTTGCACGATTAGCAGATAATGTTTTATTTGCGACTTTATCTCCAGTGTTATCTGTATGACCGCCAAACTCGGCTTTTAAGGTGGGATTTGTTTTAAAAAATGCAATTACTTTTTCTAATTCGGCTTTACTTTCGGGTTTTAAATCCCATTTGTTTACATCAAAAAAAACATTTTTTAATTCAATCGTAAAGCCTGTATCAATTGGTTGTAAAGGTATTTGTAACGCAAATGGTTTTGTATAATCTGCTACTTTATTTTTTAACGAAAAATTATCGCTATAAAACAAAAAACCGTTTTTACTTACGTTAACTAAATAATTGTGGTTTGCAGTAAGTGTAACTAAAAACTCGCCATTACTATTGCTAAAAGCACTTGTTACACTTTGTTGGGTTTCTAAATCAATTAATTCAAACGAGGCTTCAATTGGTATTTTTGTTTTTGCATTATAGGTTAAACCCTTCACATAGGTCAATTTTTCGGGTTTTAAACTTTCGGGTAATTCAAACTGATAAATATCTAAGCCACCAAAGCCTCCTTCGCGTTCGCTTGCAAAGTAAGCAAGTTTGCCATTTGCATCAACCAACAAACTATTTTCATCGGCTACAGAGTTTATTGGATAACCTAAATTAATTGCTTTACCCCAACTACCATCGGCTTGGCGTTTACTCATAAAAATATCTAAACCTCCCATACCTGGATGGCCTTCGCTACTAAAGTATAAGGTTTGATTATCGGGATGTATAAACACGCTTTCTTCTCCATCAAGGGTGTTTATGTTGTTTGATAGTTTTACGGGTTCGGCAAATTTACCATCGTTACCAATTGTTGATGAGTATATATCTGGATTTTTAATGCCTTCTCGAGTTACCGAGCCTCTAATAAAATAAAGTGTTTTACCATCGCTACTAAAGCTTGGTTGGGTTTCCCAATTACGAGTGTTAATTGCCTGCCCAGCATTTAAGGGTTTACTCCATTTGCCGTTTATTTTTTGCGAATAAAATATATCGCAACTTCCGTAACCTTTTCTATCTTGTGTGCCGTAATCGCCAGTAGATTCCATACATGATGCAAAAAACATTATTTGTCCATCGGCACTTAATGATGGGGCACCTTCGTTTCCTAAAGTATTAACGCCGTACATTGGGTTTGCTGTTTGCCATTGGTCATTTTGTTTTTTACTAATATAAAAATCTTCTTGGCCCGTTGCTGTTTCGCCCTCATCTTGCCTAATGTTGCGGGTAAACATAAACGTATTTCCATCGGCAGTTAATGCAGGAAAGTATTCGTAATCGGTTGTGTTAATACCTGCGCCTACATTTGTAGGATTAAATGGGTGTGGGTGTTTTTTTGCTTCAACTCCAAACTTTGCATTTTTCAAATACTTTTCGGCTTGTTCTTTTGTGTTTGGGTTAATGCGTTCTGTTTTTAAATAAGTTTCAAAATTTGAAGTAGCACTTTCATAATCACCAGTAATTAATTGTGCAGATGCCAAATCAAATCGGGTGCGCGGAAAAAATTTTGGGTTTGTATCTACCGCCTTTTGAAAATGTGTAATAGCTTCTTTTTCTCTGTGTTTTTCCATCAATAAATACCCAAAGCCAGTATGAGCTTCAATAAAGTTAGCATCCTCTTCTAATGCTTTTTTAAAATATTTTTCGGCATCAACATCCTTTCTAAATTCATAATTTTTTTTCGCCTCTTCTAAAAATTTAATTGCTTTTTTATTTGTAC
>JAYSUQ010000197.1:0-3640 GCA_043718985.1 Bacteroidota bacterium
TTAACTTTTTTAGATAATTTAAAAAATCAAACTCCAATTTCGATTTCTAATTATAATGATTTTCCAAATAATCCTATTTCGTTTGTATGTGTAGGCTTAAGTAGCACGCCTGTTTTTGTTGATGATGTAGAACGAAAAAAAACCAACGAGCAACTCATAACCGAATCTCAATTATGGAAACAGTTAAACGATAGCGCACTTTATAATATTAAAAATGATTATTTAGATAACCTTGGCAACGAAATTAGTTATGCCAATTATTTTATAAATAATTTAACAACTAAAATACATTCGGTAAAAATTATTGATGTAGAAAAAGCCACACAACTATTAAAGCTAATGAGTGATAGTGTTTTGCAAAATAATGAATCTATATTTTATCACATTCAACCTTGCTATAGTTCACTGTTTTTAAGTTTAAATTATAATTTAAAAAGTAATTATGCTTTTATTAAAAATAATTATTTGTATTTATTTGAAACTAAAGAAGCCGTTTTGTTTTTTGAAAACTGCCAAAAAAATGGTAATGTATTGGGTAAAAATATTGAGTTTGTAAATTATGCAAATAATAACTTTAACAATGCTTGTAATTATATTTATTACGAAAATACTTCGCAAATAAAAGCGAGTAATCAGGCATCTTTTTTTAATTCACAATTATTTTTCGAGGCTAATAATCCATTTTCTACTTTATCGTTTACTGCAAAGCATACTAATAAAAATATTCAATTTAGATTAACGATTAATCACACGAGTGTTGATACGAGCAATGTAAATACTGCAAATGAAAGTTTATGGGCGTTTAATGCTGATGCTGATATTACCTCGGATGGCTTTATGTTTACTAACCACAACACACAACAAAACGAATTATGTTTTGAAACTGCTGGTAATAATTTAAATTTAATAGATGCAACTGGTAATTTAATTTGGAAAAAACAATTAAATGAAAAGCTACAATCGACTATTTTTACTGTTGATTTATTTAAAAACGGAAAAAATCAATTATTGTTTAATACCCAAAATTATTTGCATTTAATTGATAGAAATGGCGTTTATGTACAAGGATTTCCAATTAAAACACCATCAGTAATCACATCAAACATTACATTGTTAGATTACGATAACACTAAAGATTATCGGTTAATGATTGCCTGTGCCGATAAAAAAATATATAATTTTTCGTTATACGGCATAAAAACCGAAGGCTTTATGCCTGTTAAAACAGATGCAATTGTAACTACACCAATTTATTATTGCAAAGTAGGCCTTAGCGATTATTTAGTTTGTAATGATGTTGCTGGTAAGTTATATGTATTTAGCCGTAAAGGTGATGGAAGAATTGATTTTGAAAATAAAGTTATTTCAAGTTTAAAGCAGATGCACGTGCAGGTTGGTAATACAATAGTAAATACAAAGCTTTATTATTTAGATGATAAAAATAATTTACTGAATAAAATTTCGTTTACTGATAAAAAAGAAACTTTAAAAATTGGTGATGATTTAAATGGTTTTGAAAGTGTGTATGAGTTAATAGATGATGACGTCCAGCCAGATATAGTTGTATTTGGTAATGGTGCAATTTATGGTTATGATTTGTTTTCTAACAAATTGTTTGAGTACTTTAACCCGCAATCGGTTTATTCATTTGTTAATTTGGCCGAAACAACTGCACACACCTATGTTTTAGCAACCGATACCATTTCAAAAAAAATTGACATAATAACAACTAATGGTGTTTATGTTAAATCAATTAAAGCGGTAAGCCGCAAACCACTTGTTTGTAATTTATATAAAAACGATAAATTATATGCCTTAATTATTAATGCAAATAAATTAAGTTGCGTTGAGTTAAACTAGCTGTTTTATGGTGTAATTAATGCCATTAAAACTCACAACATTATTAGTGTATTTACCAATAAAAGCAAGTGCTATTGGCGATTTATTTGAAATTATAAATACGATATTACCATCAATATTAATTTTACCAATACTTGTTGCAATAAAAAAAACACCCTTATCGGTACAAACCAAACTCCCTAAATTTATAAAGTTAGATTGGTTTGTAAAATTAATTTTATTAAAATCGTTGTATTGTTTTTCTGTTTCCAGTAATTGATTACCAATTTTTTCTTGCTCTAGCTGCATCATAGCTCGCCCCGTTTCGTGCTTATCGCCTGCTGTGCTTTTAGTTTCGTTGTTGCCTGCGTTGGTAACCTCTAATAAATTTTGTTTTAAATTAGTTACTTTTCCGAGTAAATAATTTTCGCAATATGTTATTAATGTTTTTTTTAATTGATGCACATTGATAAGAATAAAAATAAATTAAGCAACTACTTTTTAATACGAATGGTTTTAAAAAGTAGTTGCTTTTAATGCAATAAACAAATTACGTTTACTTTATTTTTAATGATGATGCCCACCAGCACCATGCACGTGGCCGTGGTCAACTTCATCAGCAGTTGCTTCGCGTACATCGGTTACCTGGCCAACAAAATGTAAATGATGATCGGCTAATGGATGGTTAAAATCCATGATAACAAAATCGCTACCAAGCTCTTCTACAAAACCCATTAATTGGTTTCCGTCGGCATCGTTCATCATAATTTCTTCGCCTTCTTTAACACGCTCTTCATCAAATTCGCCATCTACTAAAAAAGCATCTTTAGGTATTTTTACAATCATATCTTTATCTGATATGCCATAACCATTTTTTGGAGTTACTTTAAAATCAAACGAATCGCCTACTTTTTTATTCGTTAAATTTTTTTCAAAGTCGGGTAATAGCTGCCCACCACCAAATAAAAACACAAATGGGTTTTCTTTAGTAGTTTGTTCAATTAATTCGGGCGTTTCGTTTTCTATGTTAGCCGATAAATGGTAGTTTACCGTTACTACTTTGTTTTGAGATATTGTCATTTTTATTATAATTAGTATGGTATGTATTTTAATACCAAAATATTTTTAGATTAATATGTTTATTTATTTCTATTTTTTAATTTTAAGTAATAATTAAAAATCGAATTTAATGCCTTGTGCCAGTGTTAGTTTAGTGCCATAATTAATGGTATTTGTTTGGCGTCGCATGTATGCTTTCCAACTGTCCGATCCGCTTTCTCTGCCACCACCTGTTTCTTTTTCGCCACCAAAAGCACCGCCAATTTCGGCACCACTTGTTCCAATGTTAACGTTTGCAATACCACAATCGCTACCATTTGTTGATAAAAATTGCTCGGCCTCTTGCATGTTTAATGTCATAATTGATGATGATAAACCTTGAGGCACACCGTTTTGTAAAGCAATTGCTTCATCTAAAGTTTTGTATTTCATAATATACAAAATAGGGGCAAATGTTTCGTGTTGCACAATTGCAAACTCGTTGTTAGCTTCGGCAATGCAAGGTTTAACATAACAGCCACTTTCGTAACCTTTTCCGTCAAGCACTCCGCCTGCAACAATAATTTTTCCGCCTTCGGTTATTACTCTTTCTATTGATACTAAATAATCAGCAACAGCACCTTTATCAATTAATGGCCCAACGTGGTTGTTTTCGTTTAAAGGGTCGCCAATGCGCAATTGCTTGTATGCATTTACTAATTTTTGTTTTACATCTTCATAAATGTCTTCGTGTATAATTAAC
>JAYSUQ010000198.1:0-10318 GCA_043718985.1 Bacteroidota bacterium
TGCATCGCTTAGGCTTTATAATAATTTTAAAAACATAGGCCCAAAAGCAGAGTATCCTGAGTTAAATGCAGCACTTGGTTTGTGTTTAGGTTACGGTAAAATAAAAACTGATACTAATTTATTTATCAATTCTGTTGGCAATCAAACACATTATAAAAACTCAATAGCTTATAGTTACAATGTTTGGAAAAATACTATAAAAACAAACCAAGTAACAGGCATTATAGCTTTACAGTTTAATAATTTTAGTTTTATTACCGAAAACGATTTGTTAGCAAAACCAATTTTAGATAAATTTAGAACAGGCGCTTTTTTACTACAATACCAAACCAAACAAATACAATATGCTATTAATTGTACTATGTTTACTGGCAAAATGGGGCAAGGCATACGTACCGATACAAGTTTTGCCCGCGCAGGGTATTTAAATACAATTGGAGGAGAGTACACTAACACATCGCACGGGTTACTTAGCGCGCAATTAAAATTTAGTAATGAATATGGGCAATATTTGCAAGCAAATGCAGGTATTGATGCAGAACAAGTACGTAACCTTGTGCAAAATAAATTAATACATGATATGCCATTTATACCTAAAAAATGGAAAAAAGCAAAAAACTTACACATACCAATGCTCGATGATAAATGTGAGCAGTACCTTTATAAAAAAGACCAAAAAATTAAAAAGCCTTCACTTTATTTAAATGGCTACACAAACGCGACTACTTTTTATTGATTGAGCAACATTTTTCATTGTTTTTTTGTTTTTGCTACCAATTTTTTTTACCTATTTGGCGCTCGGTAACAAACTGGTAACAAAAATGGGTTAATTTTTAATTATTTAATATAATGCAACATTAATCATTTAATAAACACAAACCGCTGCAAGCCTTTTAAATGCTATATAAAGCGTAATGATGCGTAAAGTTTGGGCATAAAAAAAACCACTCGTTTGAGTGGTTTTGTGGTACCTCCAGAACTTAACCTGTTTGGTTTCACTTAACACCATCTCCCTTCAAATTGCAGTGTTTATGGGCTATTATCACTGGTTTTTATTTATCACAAGTTTCATTTAGTTTCAATTTATATCAAATTATTTCATAATATTACGCTGTGAATTACGCTGTAATTTAACCATGAAAGAACCTAAAGTACGATACTATCTCGAACCTAAATTCAAAGATAACAATAATAGGTTAGCTAATGAATTAGTCATGGCAGAAATTAGCTACGCCTATTGGACATTAGACGGCAACGGTAACGCTAGGATAAAACCGATACGTTATAGTCTAAAGACTACCATTTTACCAAGCAATTTTGGGTTAGCTGAAAATAACTACAAACTCGATAAGGAAATATTTATTAAATACTCGAAGTCTAATGCAACCGTTAAAAACAAAATGGCTCAGTTAGAATCAGTATTAGCAATTATACCCGACAGGTTAATAAATGCCTAAAAGTGCCCTTTTCAGTGTATCAAATATACCTATCCTAAATTTGGTACATTAAAATATTATACTTACATTTGTTATAACAATACATCACTTATGAAAGCACGTTATAACAGAATTAGCACAGCATCCCAAAACATTGAAAGACAGTTAGCGAAACAGCACCCTGACGAAACCATATACAATGATGTTGTTAGTGGCTCGGTAGCTTTTAACGAAAGACCGCAAGGCTCTATACTGTTTAGCGATGTTGAAACAGGGAAGGTTACTTTTATATCGGTGTCATCTATTGATAGGCTGGGACGTAACCTTGGTGATATTATCAGCACCATTGATTTTTTAACTAAGCATAACGTGATACTGCGAGTTGATAATTTAGGCTTAGAATCAATGATTAATGGTAAGAAGAACCCGACATTTGATTTAATCGCCAGTGTGATGGCTAATGTGGCTTCGATGGAAAAACAAACCCTACTTGAAAGACAGGCAGAAGGTATAGCAATCGCTAAAGCTAAAGGAACATACAAAGGTCGTGTGCGTGGTTCTGTTGAATCTAAAGCGGAGGTTTTAAAAAAGTATAAAAATGTAATTAAGCTTCTGAATGAGAACATCTCGTTAAGGAAAACAGCTAAACTAACGGACTACTCCTTGGGTACAGTTCAAAAAGTTAAAAAGATGTTAGAGGCAGCTTAATAGCTGTTTTTAACACTGCCTCAACTTGCAACTATGCTAATTTCTTAGTATCTTTGGTTATCTGAGCTTAATTAAGTTGTCCGTGTGAGGTTTACCGTGATTAACTCAGATAGTATATCGGCATACGCAAGAGAGAAAGAGCCGAACAGCGAAAGCAAATAAAAAAGCTCACACATTGGAACGCATTTTAGACATGGAAGCTTTATTAAACAGCAAACAGGTCATGCAGTTACTAAACATCAGTAGTGAAACAACGCTGATTAAATATGAGCGAGAAGGCTTGATAACGCCAACTACACGCATAGGTAACCGTAAGAGATACTCAGTAAAAAGTATAAAAAGATTTACAGGAGAGTAATAAAATTTGGAAGCTTTGCTTCCTTTTTTTATACCAATATATTACGCTGTAAATTACGCTGGGATAACAAAAAACCCTTGCTAATTCATTGATTAACAAGGGCTTGTGTTTTTATTGGTGGTACCTCCAGGGATTGAACCAGGGACACACGGATTTTCAGTCCGTTGCTCTACCAGCTGAGCTAAGGTACCCTACCTTTTCGGGTGTGCAAATTTAGTACAAATAATTATATTGCAAAATAAATTATTAAAAAATCTTAAAAAACATTTTCATATCAGGCTATTACTTACATTTATACTTGTGAATTTAGCTATTGATATTGGTAACACACGCATTAAAGCAGGTGTTTTTAAAGAAAACCACCTTTTTGAGGTTAAGTATTATACCAATACTCAACAATTATTAAATGATACTACGCTTTTACATTTAGTAAAATATTGTGTAATAGGAACTGTTGTAAATGATTTAGATTTTTTTTTAATGCAATTAAATTCAAAATTTCCAACCTTAGTTTTTAAATCTAACACTAAAATTCCTATCCAAAACAACTATCAATCGTTATCTACATTGGGTTCTGATAGATTAGCCGCTTCAATTGGCGCTTTTTATTTACATAAACATAAAAATGTGTTAGTTGTTGATGTAGGCACTTGTATAAAATATAATTTTGTTAATTTAAACAATGAGTATTTAGGTGGCGGTATATCTCCAGGGTTACAAATGCGGTTTAAAGCGCTTAGTGAGCATACCAGTAAATTACCATTAGTTAATTTTTTAGGGTTAGATGTAATAACTCTAATTGGCAATACAACTCAACAATCTATATTATCGGGTGTTGTAAACGGAACTGTAGCCGAAATTGATGGCATAATTGGCAGTTATAAAAGTATCTATCCTAACGTTGTATCCATATTAACAGGTGGCGATAGTGAGTATTTGTGTAAACAATTAAAAAATAGCATCTTTGCCCACCAAAATTTAGTATTAAAAGGACTTAACGATATTTTAAATTACAATCTTGAAAATAAATATATATAATCGGTTTTTAAAAAAATGCTTTGCAGTGCTTGCATTAATGTTAGTATTGCAAAATTCTTTTTCTCAAATATTAACTTCAAGCCCCTATTCACGTTACGGATTAGGCGAAATTAATTCGACCACATTTGCCTCATCAGCAGCAATGGGTGGCGCATTTATTGCGCACCAACAAGATACCATTGCTCCCTTTTTTATAAACGTAGCAAACCCTGCATCACTATCGGGCATAAAGCTAACAACATTTGAATTGGGTGGGCAATTGCAACTCTCTAAAATATATAACAATTCCATTTCTATTAAAACTACTAATGCTAATTTTTCTTACGCCTCGGTAGGCTTTCCGTTAAAACGTTTTGGAGGCGGCGCATTTGGTATTATGCCATATAGCACAGTTGGTTACAATATACAAACTACAGATGCGCACCCTACAATTGGCGATATTACTTACAAATTTAAAGGTAACGGTGGTATTAATAAAGCATTTTTAGCAGCAGGCATTAAACCTTTTAAAAGTCAATTTAATAAATTTTTATATTCTAATTTGCACGATACGCTCATTAAATATAACCAATCGGCAAAATATAAACGCATTAAAGTTGGTAAACAATTACTATCAGAATTGGCCATTGGTTTATCGGGTAATTATTTATTTGGCACTACAAATCAAACTACCGACGTGGTTTATCCTGGCTCAATTGGTTATTTTAATGTTAAACGTCAGCGTTCTGTTCAAATATCTGATTTTACATTTAACAGTGGCTTACAAACAAATTTCACGATAGATTCTGTTAACTATCGCGGTAACGACCCTTTGCAAAAAGGCCGCAAAATAGTATTGAAAAATAAAGTGAAAATTGGGTTTGGGTTATTTGTAAACACATCAAAACAAATAAATGCTAAACAAAGCAATTTAATTTATAATTACACCTTAAATAGCTTTGGTAATGAGCTATCGAGTATTAACGATACTATATTAAATTCGGCCGATATAAAAGGTAAAATTAAATTACCACTCGAAATTGGCTTTGGCATGTCGTTTAAAAAAGGCGAAAAATTAACCCTATTGGCCGATGTTGCTACTACAAACTGGGCAAGTTATAAATACTTTGATACGCCACCAACAAATTTTAAAAATAGTTTAAAAATATCTACAGGCTTAAATTATATTCCCAATAAATTAGCATTTGGTAAATCTAATTATTACAAACGGGTGCATTATCGTTTTGGAGCTACATATAATAATGGCTTTTTAGACATTAAAAATACACCAATAACAAATTATGCAATTACAGCAGGTTTAGGCTTACCAGTTGGTATTGGTAGGTTTGATGATTTAGCTGTTGTTAACATATCGGCTCAATATGGCAAAACAGGTAGCCTTAGCAACAATTTAATTAAAGAAGATTACTGGCGCATTATTTTAGGCTTTACGTTTAATAAACGATGGTTTATAAAATATAAATACGATTAATTATTTAATGCCTAAGTTAGTTTATACTTTTTTTTTAGCTTTAGTTGTACTTGTATTTTTTTCTTGTAAAACAAACCGAGATGAGGTATGGGCAATAGGGCGTAAGGTAATTATGCCATCTCAAACAGGTAAAGGCATTACGATGTTGTATTCCGATTCGAGCGAGTTAAAAATTAGACTCGAAGCCGAGGAAATGCAAATTTTTGATAAAGATGTGAAAGAAAAAATGACCATTTTTCCGAAAGGTATTTTTGTTACTTTTTTTGATGATGAAGGTAAACCATCTACAACACTTAAAGCCGACTATGGCGTAAAATACGAAAACAGTAAATTAATAGATGTTAAACGAAACGTTGAAGTAGTTAATAAAGATGGCGAAAAACTAAACACCGAGCATTTGGTGTGGAATGAAATTAAACAAAAAATTTATGCAGATGGCTTTGTAACCATAACAACATCAAAAGAAATAATTAAAGGCAATGGATTAGAAGCTAATCAAGATTTTACACAGTACGAAATAAAAGAAATTACAGGTACTGTTACCTTAAATGAAAACTAATTTCAATAAACAACAACAATGAATAAAATATTTAAAACCCTCGAAATAGTTTGGTTAATAACAGCCATTGGCTGTGCCGCAATTGCCATCTATTTTTTAATTACAAAAGATACCGATAGTGCATTATATTTTTCTTTTATATTTTTAATTGCATCAATTATGTTTTTATTACGTCGTTATCAACGCAAAAATCAACAAAAAGTTAACCAACACAATCAAAACGTAAAATAATAGCTATTTAGCATACTAATTTTGGTAATAAATTTTAGTATTTCCGCAATTATTTTATCTTTGCAATCCTTAATTTAATGATATAAGTATGAGTATTTTAGAAAGCATCCGTAGTAAAACTGCCCTTTTAGTTGGTATAGTTGGTTTAGCGTTAGTAATTTTTGTGTTAGAAAGCTTACTAGGCTCTGGTAGCGCACTTTTTCAAAGTAACGATACCTTAGTTGGTAAAATAGCTGGAGATAAAATAGATTATCCTGCATTTACTGCAAAAGTTAACGAGCAACTTGCAAGTATTCAAAAAAACAACCCAAACGCGCAGGTTGATGATAAAATGAAAGCTCAAATTACTGATGCAGTTTGGAATCAAATGATTAACGACCGTGTGATGAAAACACAATACGATAAGTTAGGCGTAACGGTATCTGATGATGAGTTGTATGATTTAATGTTAGTACACCCACACCAATATGTTATACAACAATTAACCGACCAACAAACAGGTAAAGTTTACGATGGCTTTGCAAAACCCGATGGAACTTTAGATTTAGCTAAATTAAACCAATGGGTTAGCGGTATGGATGCCGAAAAAGAAAATTTTTGGAAACAATTAGAAAAACAAATTCGTGAAGTAAGAACAGCAGAAAAATATAACAACCTAATTAAAAAAGGATTATACGTTACAACGGCCGAAGCTAAGGATGCTTTTATTTCTCAAACAAAACAAACTAACGCAAATTTTGTATTAAAACGTTACGATTCTGTTGTCGATTCAACAGTTAAAGTATCAGATGATGAAATATCTGCTTACTACAACAAGCACCAAAACGACTTCAAAGTTGCCGAAACAACTCGTAAAATGGAATACATAACATTTGATGTAATGCCATCTAAAGGCGATTTTGAAGCATTATATAAAGATGCGCAACGTATAGCAACAGATTTTAAAGAGCGTACTGTTAAAGAAGATTCATCGTTTATAGCTCAAGAAAGCGAAGGCGGACAGGTTAGTATTGCTAACTACAGCAAAAAAAATATGATCATTCAAGATTCTTCTGTTTTTAATTCTCCTAAAGGAACCGTTTTTGGTCCAACTACAGAAGGAACTTTTATTAAAATTTACAAATTATCTGATGTAAAATCAATTGCCGATTCAGCAAAAGTTCGTCATATTTTAATTGGCTTACAAAGTCAAAAAACACAAAAGCAACGTACGCAAGTTCAAGCAAAACGTGTTGCAGATAGTTTGTTAACCTTATTAAAACTTAAAGTAGTTAGTTTTGATTCGTTAGTAAAAACAGTATCTGACGATATGGGTTCTATTGATAAAGGCGGCGATTACGGTTGGTTTGATGAAAATAAAGGTTTTGTAGATGGATTTAAAAATGCAGGTTTAGAAGGAATAATTGGTAATATTACCATTGTACCTACACAATTTGGATATCATATTATAGAAGTTTTAAATGTATCTAAAACACGACACAACGCTTATCAAGTTGCACAAATTTCTAAATTAATAGCGCCAAGTAGCGAAACTTCTCAAGAGTATTATAAACAAGCATCTGATTTTTCGGGTAAAAATGCAACTGCCGAATTGTTTAATAAAGCAATTGAAGAAGGAAAGTTGAACAAACGCTTGTTAGATAACGTTAAAGAAAATGATAAAGATTTGCAAGGTTTGCAAGATGCAAAAGAACTAGTGCGTTGGGCTTATAAATCTAAAAAAGGCGATATATCTCAAGTATTTGAATTTAAAGATAGGTTTGTAGTTGCTAATTTAGTAGGTGTTAATCAAAAAGGAATAGTTGCTTTAGAAGAAGTAAAAGAAACAGTAGCAGCTAAAGCAATTAAAGATAAAAAAGCTGAACTATTTTTAGCAGAATTTGCTGCAAAAGCAAACGGCTTAAAATCGATTGATGAAGTAGCTACCAAAATGGGTTTAACGGTTGAAAAAGCGGAAAACATAAATTTTGCATCAAATAACGCGGGGGCAATTGGTCGCGAAGACGCTTTAATTGGAACGGCTTCAGTAATGAAAGCAGGGGCAATAACCAACGCTATTAAAGGTGATAATGGTGTGTTTGTTGTAAGCGTATTAACAGTTAATGAAGTAACTTTACCAAAAGAGTTTAAAAATAAACAAAAAGAAATGGAGCAAATGAATGGCGGTAAGGTTGATTACGAATTGTATGAAGCATTAAAAGAAAAAGCTAACATTGAGGATCATCGTGGTAAATACGATTTTTAATATTATAAAATGTAATAATTAAAAAAAAGGTTGTTTTGTAATTAAAACAACCTTTTTTTATTTTATCAAAATTAAAACATGTTAAACTCCGAAGTATTAATAGAGTTAGTTAAATTTAAAATGCCATTTGGTAAATTTAAAGGTATGATAATTTGCAACTTACCCGTTTCTTACTTAGAATGGTTTAACAGAAAGGGATTTCCTGAAGGTAAATTAGGAATGTTGCTTAACACTGCTTACGAAATAAAATTAAATGGCTTAGAAAGCCTACTTGAGCCCTTAAAGCAACAACATCAAACTTACCGTTAAAGTTTAGTTACTAAAAGATGAATGAAAATTTATTACTAATACAAAAATTAGTATTTGATAAACTTAAATTGCAACACTCAAATGTTGTAACGGAACCTCAAAGTGCTAATTATGGAGCCTGTGAATTTGAATTAAATAAATTACGTGTAAAATTTAGAGTTGCTAAAATTACTCCAACAAAAATTGGCCAGTTTGTTACGTTATGGCAAAGAAGTGCAGCCGGCCCAATTATACCATTTAATTACGACGATAAATTAAAAACGGTTATAATTTATTGCAGTTTTCAAACTAATATTGGGTATTTTATTTTTCCAAAATCAGTTTTATGTAAGCAAGGTATTATAAGTAGTAATGGCAAATGTGGCAAGTTAGCGATAAGAGTTTATCCGCCCTGGGATAAAGTAATTGCAAAACAAGCGCAACAAACACAACAATGGCAACTAAACTATTTTTTTAATTTATCAAATAATCAGCCATTAAATTTAACACAAGCAAAATATGCTTTAGAGCAAATTTAATTTTTACACTTAACTAGCTATAACTTCAAACTAATAAATTTTCTTATAACTTTGCGTATGAATAACGGTAAATTAATTATTTTTTCGGCACCATCGGGCTCAGGTAAAACAACTATTGTGCGCCATTTACTTAAAACATTTCCTGATAAATTAGAGTTTTCAATTTCGGCAACTAGTCGCCCAAAACGAGGTGTTGAAGTTAATGGAAAAGATTATTTATACTTATCTGTTGAAGATTTTAGAAAAAAAATTGATAATAACGAATTTTTAGAATGGGAAGAGGTTTATGCAGGAACGCATTATGGCACTCTTAAAACAGAAGTAGAACGAATTTGGGCAAACGGAAAAAACGTAATTTTTGATATAGATGTTGAAGGTGGATTGAACCTTAAAAATCAGTTTGGAGATAAGGCTTTAGCGGTTTTTGTAATGCCTCCAAGCATAAAAATACTTGAAGAAAGATTAAACACAAGAAGTACAGACAGCTCGGAAAGTATTGCGCGACGTTTGGCTAAGGCCGAAAAAGAACTTAAGACAGCTGATTTATTTGACACATTTATTTTTAATGAAGTATTAGAAGAGGCATTTGTAAAAGCCGAAAAAGTGGTAACCGATTATTTATCAAAATAATTATATTTTTAACGTGTTGATTTTTAGTTAGTTAAAAATATTATTAAAATAATTTTAAATTGTTGGGTTACTATTTTTTGATTTTGGTATAAATGATCAAATAAACAATTTAAAAACTCAAAAAATGAAAAAAGTAATCGTAACAATTTTTGTAGCTGTTTTAGCTACTTCATTCGTATCTTGTGGTCAATCAGCTGAAGAAAAAGCTAAAATGGAAGAAGCAGCAAAACATACTGCAGATTCTATTGCTGCATCTTTAACTGCTAGCATCGAAGGTGCAATGAATGACGCTACTGCTGTAGTTGATTCTGCTGCTACATCTGCTGTTGAAACTGCAACTGCTGCTGCTACTGAAGCTGCTCATACAGCTGTTGAAGCTGCAACAAAGCACTAATAATTTGTGTTTAGTTAGGAAAAGCTCACGTATCTTTATTGATGCGTGGGCTTTTTATTTTTAGTTCAATTTTTTAACTAACTAATTTTAAATAAAGTATATTTGTAATGATTTTGAAAAAGCCATTTAACAAAGAGTTTGAAGCCAACAATAGCTTAACAAACATCAAAACTAAATAATAAATTTTGAGTTAAATACATACTAAATTAGGTTAATGCCGTAATACAAATAAAAACAATAAAATTACATTAATGAAAAAAACAATATTCGCCACATTATTAGCAGTTTTAGCTATTACATTAATTAATTGTAGTAAAGCTGCCGAAGATAGATTTGAAATGCAAAAAAATGCCAAACGAATTTCCGATTCTATTGGTAAAACAATAGATGATGCCATGGCAGAGGTTGCTATTCCAGCAGC
>JAYSUQ010000199.1:0-3538 GCA_043718985.1 Bacteroidota bacterium
AAAATTTAGAGGTTTTAAAATTTAATTCACTTTTATTTTTCACTAAATAATAAATACTAATTACTTGATTGTTTGCACTAAATGCTGAGTTTACAAAAAAATCGGTAGTATAAAAATGCTTCTCAACTTCAATATCAAGTTTTAATTCTTCTTTAAATTCGCGAATAACACAATCAATCGTTCCTTCGCCATATTCTAAACCTCCGCCAGGTAATTTGGTAATATTATGGCCTTTTATGTACTCATCAGAAACTAGTAAATGCTGATTAACAATTAAAATACCATATACACGAACATTAAACCCCTTCATATTGTAAATATAAGGTTAAAATTGACAGGGGTAAAATTTTAAATTGAGGTATTATTTTTTAGAAAAATAATTAAAATTAGTTGTAATGCCAATAGTATGCACATTACCTGTTAAGGCATATTTACTAAACGCATAGTTTAAATGAAACTTGTAAATTTTCAAACCAAAGCCCGCCGATAGTCCATTTGCTGTTTTTTTATCAGGCAAACTCATTTCTTGCCCTTTTCTAAAATTATAAGCAAGCCTAATATTAAAATTTTTAGTTAAAATAATTTCGGTACCAATGGTTAAGTGTTTACCTAGTTTTTCGGTTTTAGCTAATAGTTTTTCGCGACGTAATTCACGTTTACTTTTAACAATGGGTAAGTTAGTAAACGGGTCTATATCTTTGTTTTCGTCGGCTGGATTTTTATATGTTAAATCCCATTTTAATAATTGATCGTATTGTAAAATCAATCTAAATGGAGCTTTTGATACTTTTTTAGATAACGATAAACTTACATTGCTTGGTAACTCCTCTTTAACAGTTGAGTTTGAATAAGGTTTCCAAATGCGACCATAATTTTGTGCAACTAAACTAATAGTTAATTTATTTTTATTGTGGTATGTTAAGCCAACATCTAAGGCATTACCAAACGATTTATAAATATCATAGTGCGAATAAATAGTTTTAATTGTAGTGCCAATAGACAGAGTGCTGTCAGCATTTAAAGGCTTAGCCAAACTTAAGTTTAACGAATAATCGGCGGCTTTAAAATTTCCAGTTTCTTTATCGTATTCATCTCTACCATCAAATTTCCCATAATTAAAATATTGTAAACCAGCTCCAAAGGTTGCAAACTTTTTTAATTGTTGTGCATAAGCAAAATTGCCGTAGTTTAAATCGGCAATGTAATTAACATAATTAAAAGCTAATTGTTTTGATGCGCTTTGTTGCAATAAAGCAGGATTTGCATATGCTAAATTAACATCATCGTCCCAAATAGCTGCAGTTGCACCGCCTAGTGCAACTGAGCGAGCTGGCATTGGTATATCTAAAAAACGATAAGTTTTAGTGCCGCCTATTTGCGCAAAACTAATTACCGAAGTAAATATTAAAATAAATAAAATGAGTTGTTTTATCATTAATCTAAAACGCTAATAATTGTAATTTATTGTGAATAATAATAAATAAATTTAACTAAATAATTGGTTGTTTGATACTGTCTTTAATAACTAAATTTTATTTTTTACGTTTTAATAAGTCAATTACTAACTCGGGAGGCCTACCAACAATGGCTTTATAGCCGTCAATAACTATTGGCCGCTCAATAAGTGTCGGATTTTCAACTAAAATTTGTATCCACTCTTCGTTAGAAAACATCTTGCCCTTAAATTTTTGTAAAAACAACTCTTCTTTTTTTCGAACAATATCAACAGCATTTAATCCTAACTTTGCAAGTATTGCTTTTATTTCTTTTTTAGATAAATTATCTTTTAAATATTCTACAATTTCTATTTCACAATTTTCACCTTCTAATAAACTTAATGCTTGCCTACATTTACTGCAACGTGGGTTGTATAATATTTGAACTTTATTCATAGTATTTAAATTTACTTTAAATTATAATATGTTTTGTGTGCAAATTACTTAAAAAGATAGTTAATTAATTTTCAACTAATTTTCAACAGTATAGCAATACATTGCAAAAAATGTAAATATTTGTATTGAACTTATTTTAAATAAAACCCATGTCGGAAGAAAGAGAAAGAACAGAAAGAGAAGATTTATTTTCTAAAGCAGTAAAAGCAGGTAAACGCACTTATTTTTTTGATGTAAAATCTACTCGCGGAAATGATTATTACTTAACAATTACCGAAAGTAAAAAACGCTTTGGTGACGATGGAAAATTCACTTACGAAAAGCATAAAATATTTTTATATAAAGAGGATTTTGAAAAGTTTATGGAAGGACTAAACGAATCGGTTGATATTATAAAGAAAAATTCACCGCCAATAGTCGAGCGTCAATCTAATTACAATGATGAGGTAAGTTTTGATGACTTAGGGAAATAAATTATTTGAATGATTATTTAAAGTTTAAAAATAATTTTATTCGAAATTATAAAAAACGTTTACTAAATAGTGAACGTTTTTTTTTGAAATTTAAATTAATTACAATAATTGTAGAATAATTATTAAGTGTGCTATTTAAAAAAAATGTAATTATATCTTCACTAATTAAATGGCTTTACTTTTACTAAATTTTAAAATTTAATTTATAATGCAATATATTATTATACCATTAGTTGCGCTAGTAGGTTCGGGCTTAACATTTTTTTCGGGCTTTGGATTAGGCACATTATTGGTGCCTATTTTTGGTTTATTTTTTTCGATAGATTTAGCAATTGCATTAACAGCTATTGTTCATTTTTTAAATAACGTTTTTAAATTAACGCTTGTGGGTAAATACGCTTCTAAAAAAATCGTATTATTATTTGGTATTCCCTCCATTATTGGCGCATTTGTTGGCGCTTTTTTATTATTACACTTAACTTTAATGCCTCAACTTTATACATATTTTTTGTTTTCGAAAATGTGTGTAATTACGCCCATTAAATTAGTTGTTGCGTTATTGTTATTTACATTTGCCTTATTTGAATTGTTACCTAAATTAAAAAACTTACAAATAAATAAAAATTATTTAGCCTTAGGCGGTTTGTTAAGTGGTTTTTTTGGTGGCTTATCTGGTAATCAAGGCGCTTTGCGTACAGCATTTTTATCAAAAGTAAATTTAAGCAAACAACAATTTATTGCAACAGGTGTAGTTATTGCTTGTATGATAGATGTGTCGCGATTAAGTATTTATGCAAAACAAGTTGCAACGCACCAACTTCAACAAAATTATTTACTAATTGGCCTTACAACTTTAGCAGCTTTTTTAGGTGCATTTATTGGTAATAAATTATTAACAAAAGTAACTATCTCATTTGTGCAAAATAGTGTTACAATTATGTTAGTTGTGTTTGCGCTACTTTTATGTTTTGGAATTTTATAATTTAATGTTTAACTTTATAATAGATTTTTCTTTTTGTATAAACCGTAATACTTACATTACTTTTAGTTTATTACAAGTTTTATTTTAATAAAATAAATTGTTAGTGTAGTTATTATATAAACATATAAAGCTATGAAAACTGTTATTCAACTCAACAAATGGGCAAACTCGCATAACAATGTAATAATTGA
>JAYSUQ010000200.1:0-10036 GCA_043718985.1 Bacteroidota bacterium
GTAAATTTCAAAAACACGTAACACATAATGCAAACCTAACTATAAAACCAAATTTTACAATTATTGATATTGGTGCCAACGTAGGATTAATGACTTTGCAATTTGCAAAATTAGTACCTCACGGAAAAGTATATTCGTTTGAACCAACTTTTTATGCACTCGATCGGTTAAAAAAGAATTTAAGTTTAAACGAAACTATTGCCAAAAATGTAACAGTTATAAATTCATTTGTTTCCGAAAAATCTGATATTAACCCTAACATTATTGCTTTTAGTAGCTGGAAAGTTAATGGCGAAAGAGAAGTTAATGATCATCCTGTGCACCTTGGTACTCCAAAATCTACAGCTGGAGTGCCTGCAATAAGTTTAGATGATTTTACAGAAATAAACGCAATTGAAAAAATTGATTTTATAAAAATTGATACTGATGGGCACGAATTTGAAGTTTTTAAAGGAGCTAAAAAAGCCATTGCAAAATACCGACCTAAAATAATTTTTGAAATTGGATTGTATGTTATGGACGAAAAAAATATTTCGTTTAGCTACTACTTTAATTATTTTAACGACTTAAATTATAAATTAGTTGATACTAAAACCGAAGTTCAAATTACATTAGATAATTACAAAAAATATATTCCAAAAAATGGTTCTACAGATTTAATTGCAGTTCCTTTGTAATTAACACATTAAAACTAAACTCAAAAGGCATATCGTTATTTGTTACAATGTATTGTTTTGTTATTGGTGTTAATTTATTACCATCTATTAGATAAAAATGATAACCTAATACTTCAAAAAAATCATAAAATTTAATTGCACTGGTACCTGCACGCTTAAAGCCGTGTGGCCAATATTCGGCAATTATTTTAAGTTTATTATTTGCAACTAATAACTTTTTCATACCATTAAACGCCGTTAATTCATATCCTTGTATGTCTATTTTAATAACATCTACTTTTGTAATTACGCCGCTATCTATTAAATAATCTATCGAAACCGATTTTACATCCTCAACACTATCATAATTATTTACAGGATACGTACGATGATCTACATTTAATAATTTAGATTTATATACTTTTAAATCGTCCTCATTATCAGATACAGCAGCATTAAATAAATGAATGTTAGATATGCCTTTTGTTTTATTTTTAAGGTATTTAAAATTTAAACTATCGGGTTCAAAACAAAAAACTTTGCCATTTTTACCGGTAAATTTACTTAACAATAAAGCATAAAATCCAATGTTTGAGCCTATATCTAAAATATAATAATCTGGCTTAATTATTTTTTTTAAAAGTTCAATTTCAGTTTTGTCATTTTTATTTTTAAACCGCGTGTAAGAAAAATCGTAAATAGGAAAACAATTTTTATATAAAAAATTTCCGATACGTATTTTAGTATAATTAAAATCCATTTTTAATAAATAATTTCGTATAAATATGCTGGTTCCGATGCGCCAATTTCTTTAACCAATTTTAATTTTTGAGGATATTTTTGAGCAATTGGTGCTGCAATATTATGTAGTGTGTTTATAAATTCGCCCGTATTTTGTTTAGGGTTAATACGTAAACTTGCTATTAACAAATGAGTTACTTTTTCTTTTCTAAAAAAAGCTAATGCGCTATCGGGGTTAGATTGATTTGTTAATGAATCTTTTTTAATAACTGAATAAATAGGAAAAAAATGTTTGCCTTTTCCATAAACAAAACTCATGGGTGCTTTACGAGCAGCCACTAAAGCAGTTTTTGGTAAACTATCGTTGCAGTAAGCACTCATTTGTAAATAGTTTTTCCAATCGGGAGTATATCCAAAATAAATATCGCCCTTTAAGTTTTTAGTAACAATGGGTATGTTTTTACTTGCTCTCGTAAATGATGATATTAATAATGAGCAACCAATAACAGAAACAAATCCTACAAAAATAGTTTGATTAAAAGTATCTTTTTTAAATAATTGATATAAGCCGTAAGCCATGCATAATAATAAGGCTGGCATATGTACCATTAATAAACGAGGTTGATCCCAACGGGCTTGTAATACAAAAAAAGTTCCGAAACAAATTACACCAGCAAACAAGCAAAAAAATGTAACAATATCGTTTTTGTTTTTAACGGCAATGTATAATCCATAAAAAGTTAAACTTAATACTAATAGTGATAATAAAGAAAACACTTGAGTCGTGTCTTCACTCATAAAACCAATAATTTGATAAAATCGTTTACCTAAATATAAGCCTATGTTATCAAAAAATCGACCAAAAAAACCTGCAATATCTTCTTGCCCTAGGCTTGCATCATAAGGATCTTTATTTAATAAAATACCCATTTGCGATTGGTACTGAATGGCAGATTTACCCCATATACAATTTTTAATTATTTCGTAAATAATTTTAAATACACCAAACGCTGCAATTGAAAAAATAGCTTTTTTCCATTCTTTTTTTAACACAAAAAATAAAACAATTGCAACAACACCAAATACCAAAATGTTTTTGGCTAATGTTAACAACATCATTAAAAAACCAAGTGTTAGCCATTTTTTTAAATCAATTTTTAAATCGGTAGTAAGTGGTTTTTCTGAAAAATTATATTTCGAAAAAAAATAAAAAAATGCAGCTTGTATCATCATATAAAAACTTTCAGAGAATGTTTGGCTAGCAAAATATATGATCATATAATTTAAGCAGATAAAACTAAACACAAAAAATTTTAAAATTTCAGGAATTTTTTTATCCAAAGCTTTGTAATATAAAACAGCTCCAATAACATAAAATAGTATCGAAAATAATTTAAAATAAATTAAATTAGTACCAAAAAGCAAAGTTAAAACAGCTAAAAACATCGAGTACATTGGTGCATTTGATGTGTAAAAATAATTAGGGAATTCGTGCACGTATCTGTAACCAGCCTCAATATAAAGCGAATCGTCGTGGGCCTCGCTAATGCGGGCATTAAAACTTAAAAAGGCTAATAAAGTGCCTAATACTAATATGATATAAAAATAAAAATTACTATTTTTTTCTAGATTACCATTTAGCTTTTCAAACAATGTTTTTTGATTTGAGATTGATGTAGATTGTGTGTTTTGTATCGTATTTTTTGCCATAAAGTATTAACTATAATTACAAAATTAACAAATAAATTAAGCTACAACCTATATGTATAAACAAGTATTTTTTTTACATTTAAACAAAATTTAAAATACATTACTATGCCAATAAGAATGACAGATGATGACGATGCTAATGCAGGTTATAGCGGCAATCAAGAAAATAAAGAACCAGGTCGCGGTGGCGGTGGCGGAGGTGGTTTTTCGGGTGGTGGTTTAATTGGTATGATATTGCCTTTATTAATGCGTTATCCAAAATTATTAATACCCGCCATTATTATTGGTGGTGCATTTTTTATGTTTAAAGGCGGTTGCAGTGGTGGCGGTAACGAAAACGTTGTATCTCCAACTAATCAAACATCATATGGCACTGGTGCTACTTTAGATCCAAAAGTTTATGATAGTACCGAAGTTTATGCTGCACTTAGCCCCGATGAACAGTTGCCCGAAATGGTATCGTTAGAAAAATATGCACCAACACCTGGCGATCAAGGTCAGCAGGGGTCGTGTGTTGGTTGGGGTAGTACTTATGCCGCACGTACCATTTTAGAGTCGGTAGCTACAGGTCAAGATCCCAATCAAGTAAAATTTAGCCCAGCATTTACCTATAATCAAATAGGATTAAAAGATTGCCAAGGAACATATATTGATAAGGCAATGGATTTATTAACACAAACTGGTGGTGTACCATTTAATAAATTTCCGTACGATGAAAATACTTGTCAAAAACAGCCAGATAATTACACCTTAAAAGAAGCTTCGCAATTTAAAATGAAAGGTGCAAACCGTTTATCTATAAGTGGTGATGATTATACGTGTGATGTAAATGCAATGCGCGAAAATTTAGCTCACAATGCACCAGTTGTTATAGGTATGAGTGTTGGTGGTAGTTTTATGCAAAGTATGGAAGGCAAAGATGCTTGGTTGCCAACCCAAACCGATTACGATAAAAATGGATTTGGTGGCCACTGTATGTGTATAATAGGTTACGATGATTTTAAATTTGATAATGATGGTGGATTTTTAATTCAAAACAGTTGGGGACCAAAATGGGCCAAAAATGGTAGAGCTTGGATAAGTTATAAAGATTTTGTTTATTTTGCAAATGAGGCTTATGGCGTTTACCCAATGCCAGATAAAGCTAACGAAACACGCCTTAGTTGCGCAATTGGTTTGGTTGATAAAGAAACAAAACAAATGTACCCATTAGTAAACAAAGGCAACAATGTTTATGCACTTAGTGGTACAATGAAAATTGGAACTAAATTTAAAGTGCAATTAAAAAATAATATTGATTGTTATGTTTATGTTTTTGGAAAAGAGGTTGATAATAGTAGTTATGTATTATTTCCATACACACCCAAGCACTCTGCTTATTGTGGCATAACGGGTACTCGTGTTTTTCCGCGCGATAAAAGTATGACGCCCGATGATAAAGGAAACAAAGATTACATTGCTGTTTTAATATCAAAAAAACCGTTAGATTTTAAAGCTTTAAACGATAAATTTAACGCCAATAAAACTTCTGATTTTCAGCAACGAATTAACCAAGTTATTGCAGCCGATTTAATAACAAACGTGCAATATAATGTTGATAGCCGTATTAACTTTACTGCCGATACCAAAGAAAAAAGTATTGTGCCATTTATTATCGAAATTCAAAAACAATAACTAATTTTTAGGGATTTAGTAATTGGTATATAATCACCATACTAAATTCCTAATCACTATTACCTAATAAATTTTTTAAATGTTTCAATTTATATTACGCACTGTACCTCGCCCTATTTTAATAAAATTAAGTTTATTGTTTAGTAAAATTGCACCATTATTATATTATGGCAATAAATTTGAAGATCCCATAAGCGGTAAAACCTATCGTAAATTTTTACCTTATGGTTACACCAAAAGCGTATCGAGGCAAAATGCTTTGTGCCCAGGTAGTTTATCGTTAGAGCGCCATCGTTTGTTATGGTTGTATTTAAAAGAAAAAACTAATTTTTTTACAGCTAACCATAAATTATTGCACATTGCACCCGAGCAATGTTTTTATAAATTATTTAAAGCCATGCCAAATTTAAATTATGTAACAGGCGATTATAATAGCCCAATTGCCGATTATCATTTTGATTTACATAAAGCGCCATTTGATGATAATAGTTTTGATGTAATATTTTGCCACCATGTGTTAGAACATGTTGAGGATGCTGACCAATGCTTACGTGAACTTTACAGAATGATGAAGCCAGGTGGATTTGGAATTTTTCAAATACCACAAGACGTTAATCGTTATCTTACTTATGAGGATAAAACCATTACAACTGAAAAAGAACGTGAAATACACTTTTGGCAAAAAGACCACGTACGACTATTTGGCCTAGATTATAAAGATAAATTAATTGCAGCTGGCTTTAATGTAACAGTAGAAGATTATACAAAACAAATTACACCCCAGTTGGTTGAGCGTTACCGTTTGCCAAAAGATGAATTATTGTATATGTGTCACAAATAATATTGTTAGTAGTAATTGCTCGTTGACAGAAAATCAAAAACAATTTATTAACACAAAATTTTTGCATTCACTCAACGACTTTTAAAAATAATACAACAGTATAACAAAATTTTACAGACTTTAAACACTGAACTAAAATCTTATTAAATGAATAATTTTTTTTCTTTTTCATTTCTATTTACGCTTTGCTTTTGTTGTGAAACCAGAAGCCAAACTAATCTCGTTTACAATGGCGACTTTGAACTATATAGCGGTTGTCCTAACACATATTCTGATATTGCGCAATTACCAAATTATGAAATACAAAAATGTGATTATTGGAAATCTCCAACCTACAGCACTAGCGATTATTTTAATATTTGCGCTACAGCTATAGTAAATCCTTTGAATAACACATCAGGCCATCAGTTACCTAAAAGTGGGAATGGATTTTTGGCGGCCATATTTGCGGGTTATACAGGTGGTTTAGGTACAGATGGATATAATGGAATTATGTGGTGGGAATATGTGCAAGGACAATTTATACAGCCATTAACTGCAAATCATAAATACAATGTGTCTTTTTATATATCTTTAGCCGATCAAAGTAACTTGTTTATTAAAGAATTTGGGACTTATATATCTTCAACCGCTATATCAAGCCCAAACACAGCCGCTTTGACTGTATCACCGCAAGTTAAGTATATTAATTCTAATTATTATAGAGATACTGTTAACTGGGTGCAAGTAAGTGGTGAATTTGTAGCGTTAGGAGGCGAGCGCTATATTACTATTGGAAATTTTAAGGATAATATTACTACAGATACATTAAAACAATATTTTACTTCTCCCCCGCCTTTTTTTTCATATTTTTATATTGATAATGTAATTACGTATGATGTAACAAATAGCGATACATTAGCTAAACTAAATTGCATTGAAACTCTACCAACAGTTTTCACCCCAAATGCAGATAATATAAATGATGTTTTAGAATTTCAACTATGTAGTAAAATATTAAATTTCGCTATATACAACCGATGGGGTAATTTAATATTTGAATCAAACAAAACTAATGCATTTTGGGATGGAAGAACTACTAGTGGTGAGCAATGCATAGATGGTAATTATTTTTATGTAATCACAACTGACGAAAAATCATATAAAGGATTTGTACAACTAATAAGGTAATTAAAAAAAAATTAATAAAAAGTAAAACATATTTTATTTATAGTTCTGCATAACGGATTTTATAGATTCACAAACAAGTAACTAAATTAACGTTTTATAAAACTTCAAGTCTTATTTTGGAGCTAAGACCTGTGTTCGCACAACGAAGTGACTTGGGTTGCGCGGAAAAAATGTAATGCAGAATTCAAGTTATTTTCAGCAGTCTTGACTTTTGTTTTTTTGTGTTAAGACAAAGAAATTTGCAAAAGCGGTCGCTTCGCGGGGACAATTATTTTCGCTTTGCAAATGGCAACAAACATAGTATTTTTGTCAGTAATATTTCGGTAAGAAAAAGTTTCAAAACCAAAATTAAGCGCGAAAACTTTTTGTGTTACTGATCAAAAAATTAATTTCGCATAGAAACATTTGAATTTAATTAAATTTAACCGCATAAATGAACAAAATATAGTTTAAAAAAAGACGAACTTAATTTGTTGTATTGAAATTGTGTTTATATTTGTTACAAAAGTACCCGTCACGCTTCCCGAAGAACAGCGCACCAGGACGGGTCATTTTATTTTAGCCCTATGGATTTTGACAAAAAACCTCTAATCGTTGATAAACAGATATTACTTCTTAAAGATAGAGGTATGGTTATTGGTAACACTGAAAAAGCTAAAATGTATTTAAGCAATATTAGTTATTACAGATTAAGTGCCTATTGGTACACTTTTTTAGATGAACCTAAAAGCGGCATTAAAATGATTATTACCACACTTGGTTTAGATACAAAACGTAAGTAGTATTAGGTTAATGTTATAGTTTTCTAGCTATCTACGAGTACTATTTAATCGTTTAACACCTACTAGTTGGTCATAATAAGTACCACGTTGGCGATGGTAAACATAAATTGTATAATCATTTTCGGTTTCCCAAAAACTACCTTCGCTTAAGGTTTCGTTACCTTCTTTTTTATCATCGGAGGCATACACATAGGTGTAATTATAATAGCCTTGTTTTATAAATAATTTACATTCGTAGCCAAATCGCTTATAATTATATGTCATTTTATTTGTTTGATTTAAGCGCCAATCGGTTAATTTACCTAGCACATAAAAATTACCTTCGGGCGATGCCGCATCGTAAGGTAAAAAAAAGTGAACCCAAGCATAATCAGCATCAATATCTTGATTACCGGCAACATCTTTATTTTTAATTAAATACCCTCCGTTTAAATCATTATAAAAACGATAAGGCTTGTAGGCTCGTATATCATCTGTTTTTAAAACGGTATGATAAATGTAATTACTGTCTTTATAAATATCGTTTACCCTTTCGGTATATGTTCTTAACGATCGGTTATCAAAATACCTAAATTCGTTACCACCTGTAAATGTTGTTTTATCATCTAACGAATAGGTTAATTGAGTCGGTTCAACAAAGGTTGGTTTAATGTTACGCACTGCGTTATCCCAACGGTTATTTTGTGCTATTACAACGTGCAAATCGGTAAACGGATTTGTTAATTGATAAGCAGAGTTTAAAATATTAAAATCGATGTGTTGTTTTTGATATTGCGCATCGTTACCTATTGCTTGTCGTATATTAGCAACAACGGTTACTTTATCATCATATAACATAAATCGTTTTGTTAATACAATGTTTTCTTTATTATTATCTGTATAAACATAAACCATATAATTACCCGATTTAGTAAACTGTATATTAGTTTGCGGAAACTGAATGGCGTAATGCGTATATTTTTGTAACGTATTTGTTGAGTAGGTAAAATTTAAAATATTAGCTTCAAAAAAACCATTTATAAATTCGGTAAGCATTAAATCAGATGGTTCCCAATTTGAATTACAATGCACAAAACTAATAGTGTAATTTTTTTTATCCGCATCTAAATCATCAAAACTTAACTCTAATAACTCGGTACTATTAAATTTTAAAATTGCTGGGTTTGCATCCCAACTTGCTTCGTGTAGTTTAACAGTTTGTATAGTTGGCTTGTATATCCAATCCTCATATCTAAGTTGATTATCATTTACATAATCTGCTTGCCCAAGCAATTTAATCGTGCAAATAAAAAAAAGTAGGATTGAAAATTTTATTTTTAAAGTTATCATTTTTATTATAACGAATTTTTTAGCAAAGTATTGCAAGTATTAATCCTTAATTAATTGGCCTTTGTTATTTTGTGTTAAATTAATTGTGTTTGGTGTACCAGTGTAGTGCACATCACCTGCTTTATCAAGTATAACATCCATTAATCCGTTTTGCGGGGCACTAACATAAGCCTTACCTATACTAACGCTGTGTAAGTATAAATAATTAGTAACGTTTAAATTTTGAGTGTATAAATAATTAGTACCAGTAAAATCCCAAGCTAATTCGTTAGCAATGCCCGATACATAAGTATCGCCATTACCATGCGCACTTCCTTCTATTTTTTGAACGTTAACCGTTAATTTAATATCGCCTGAGTTTTCTACACGTAAATTTATTTGATTTTGAGTTATAGTGCCAACGCTATGAATGGTGCCTAAGCCAATGTTTTTTATGTGTTTAAAATAAGGAGCTGTTATGTAAATTTTAATTTTATGTTTATAGCCTCTAACCCAATTACAACGATTGGTATTAAATACTTTTAAAGTTTCGCCATCTAACTCTGTTTTAATTAATTTTTGAATATTTGCTCCAGCATCAACGTTAACTTCAAACTCGGTACCTTGAGTTAAATAAACATCCATTTTATCGTTAGCTACAATACAATTAAAGTTTGCAATATTTCTGTTACTAAGTGTTTGTTTACCAGTAGTTTTAACGCAATCGCATAGGTTTTCTTTTTTACAAGAAAAAAAATAAAGTATACTAAAAATTAAAATATAGTTTTTAAATTTCATTTATCTTTTTTTTTTAATGTTAAAGCGATAGCCTAAACCATAATCAAAATGAGCTGCAACAGCCCAATGCGATTTCATTGTAAAATTAATCATTAATCCATTTTTACAATAATGCCTAATACCAATTCGATGATAAATTGCACCGTCTTCTTTAGGTTTACTAACTGCATAGTAACCCATTTCTATAGGAAAACTTATGCGGCCAACATTATATGCATAACAAACCTTTGCACCTAGTTGTAAAATATCTGTCCACCCATTATAGGTGTAACCACCATTTAGTAAGTGGTATTTGTTTTGCAAATCATACATTACATCTAACCCAGCACCCCATTTGTGTGTGTTGCGAACATTAT
>JAYSUQ010000003.1:0-6860 GCA_043718985.1 Bacteroidota bacterium
TAATCGGCTGCAGTTACCGTATTGCCTGTTAATGCCCAGCCTGTAGCTGCAGAGGTAGTCCAGCTTGGAGCCACGCCTACACCGTTACTTTGTAGTACTTGCCCAGTTGTTCCTGCACTATTATTTGGCATAAAAGCACCACTTAATTTTAAGTTACCTACAACATCTAATTTTTCAGTTGGTGCATTTGTGCCTAAACCTACACGAGCCGAGCTAAAATCGCCGTAAATTAATGGAATAGCTACATTGCTATTTGCAATAAATAATTTATTTGAGCCTAATTCGTTTTGCCCTGCCGAAAACCCAATAAACACATTACTGTTACCTGTTGCATTTTGCCCTGCAGCCGAGCCAATTGAGGTATTATTTGTACTTAAAGTAGATGTACTTAGTGCGTTAGCTCCAACAGCTACATTACTATTACCAGTTGTTGTTGCTCCTAATGCATTATGCCCAAGCGCAGTGTTAGATTGCCCATTTGTATTAGCTCCCAATGCATTAACACCAATAGCGGTGTTAATGTTACCAGTTGTATTTGCAAGTAAAGAGCTATGCCCATAACCTGTATTATTAGAGGCTGTATTGGCTTGCCCACTACTAAAGCCAAAAAAGGTTGTAAATAAACTATTATCAATAATACCTGCAGCGGTATTATTAACCTTAAATTTTAAAGGTAAGTTATTATTGGTTCCTATATAATCGGCTGCAGTTACGGTATTGCCACTAATACTCCAAGCGGTTGTACTGGTTGCTGCAGCTTGCCAACTAGCATTACCTGCTGCATCGGCTGTTAATACTTTACCTAAACCTGCACCTGTTGGTATTTGTAAAGTATTTGTAACTACTACCTTACCATTTTGGGTTAATACTAAAACGGTATTTGTAGTAGCGGTTCCGTTTGGTACAGTGCTAAAAATCATTTCGGTACCCATTGCTAAACTCCCAAAGGTTTCGGTTGCTTTTACTAAAATATTGGGAGCTGCACCACTAGTGTAACTCACACCATTATAGCCCGAAAACGTTAGTTTCCCAATATCATCGCCGCTATTTACTTTTTGCCTAATAGATACGCCACCAGGCTCATTATTACGAGCAATTATAATTTCGCCAGCTTGCTGAAAACCCTCTGATGCTAAACCTTGTGGGGTTGCCGAATTTGTCATAACATGAAATGCTGCTATTGGAGCATTTAAGTTATTTACAAAAACTTTTCGCTCGCCATTTATTAAAAATATTTGTTTTTCGTTAGTTCCGTTATAATGGCTAAAGCTTAAGGCATCGTTTGCCAAGCCACCATTGTTTCTACCATCAAAAGCAAAGTAACCTACATCGCCTGTGTTTGTAAATTTTAAGCGCCCAAAACCAGCAGCTGGCGAAATTAAATTAATGTGTGGAGATACGGTTGATGATGTGTGCGAAATGCCCAAACGACCACCTAAACCTGTATTTGTGCCAATGCCAACGCTGTTGGTTAATGTACTAGGTGCAATAACACCACTTGTTACCGACCAATTATTAATTGACGATAAATTGACCGTGTTTGTTGCTGGACCACTTTGCAACAGATTACCAGTTAATGTTAAAGTTGGTACCGGAATAACAACAGATGAGGTTGCTGTACCATTATTTAATGTTATTGTATTTGTTGTATTTGCAATTGTATAATTAGGAATAGATACTGTATTAGAACCAGCACCTAATTGCAAGGTGTTACTATTTGTACCACCTGTGTAATTTAATAATGGCGTAACTAATGGCGCTGTTGATGTGCTTACCCCATTTGTAATAGAAATACTACCCGAGCCTGTAGCTATTGAATAACTTGGAGCGCTTACCGAGTAAGTGTTGCCACTATTAGATAAAGTAATATTGGCATTACCTGCAACAACTGTTGATGTAGGTAGCGTAATTGCATTTCCATTACTAATAGATAATGTATTTGTTGTTATTGATAATGTAGGATTTGGTACACCAACCGTAAAACTATTTACACCTGTTGTAACTTGAGCTATGCCACTTGCTATAATGGTTTGTGTTACTTGCGATGGTATAGATGCGGGAGTCCATTTAGAGGTTCCACCAACATACTGCAATACTTGATTATTTAATGGCGTTACTGTCGAAATATTTACCCCTTGTATTTTGGTTACCGTAGTTGTGCTTAAGGCCAATGCATTAACATCGCCACTAAGTGTAGGTGCATATTGCCCTGCCGATGTTATTCTACCATAAGTATCAACCGTAAAAGTTGGAATATTACTTAATGTGCCGTATGGCCCCGATGCCACACCGCTTGGTACCAAACCAATGCTGTTAGTTGTAATACCAACCTGCCCTGTAGTACCCGTAAGTGTTGGGTTTGTTGCCGAGTTTACGGTGTAATTTGGGTATGCACCACTAATTGTTGTTGGCCCATTTGTAGTAAATGTGGGGCTTGGTACGCTTACCGTAAAGTTACTACCGCTTACAGGCGTTACGGTTGCAATACCTGTACCTGTAATACTAACCGTGTTTGAGCCTGTACCTAATAATGTAGCCGTTGAAACTGTTGTTGTACCGTGTTTTAAGCTTAACTCGTTTGTAGCGTTATTAAAACTTAAGGTTGATGATTGCCATGTACCGTTACCACTTGCATCGCTTGTTAAAACTTGCCCAGTAGTACCACCTGTTATATTTATATTATCTGTATATATTTGAGGGGTTTCCAAACTTGCGTCAAATCGGCCACCACCAACAACATGTAAATTAGTTTGCGGGTTATTTGTACCAATACCAATATACTTATTAGTGTTATTATAATGCATTTGTTGTTGCGTAATAGTATCCCACTTGGCTAAAGTTTGATTATAATATAAAAATTGTCCGTTATAAGCAGGTGGTAAAACGGTTGAAACTGTTGTGTTACTTATCACGCCTAATGCATCAATACTAATGCCACTACCAGCACTGTATGTTTGTATTGTTGCGGTTGATGTAACACCTAAATTATCTGTTAAAATTAATGAGTTTGATACTGAAGAAAGTGTGTAACTTGACGATGCTGGCAATGTTGCAGTTGAAATACTTGAGCCATTATTTAAAGTTAAAGTATTAGCGTTGCTAGATAGTGTATAATTACTAGCAGTTGGAACCGTTGCGGTAGAAACCGTAGTTCCATTATCTAATGTAATGGTATTTGAGTTTGATGTTAACGTATAAGCACCTGCAGTTGGTACATTAATGCTATAAATGCCAGCACTTAGGTTAGTTACTGTATTTGGAGCGTTAATATTTAGTGTTGGAGTGGTTGCAATAGCGGTGTTACTAATTACACCACCACTAATATCAATACCATTGCCAGCCATATAAACTTGTGCTGTTGGGGTGCTCGATGTAATTATAAAATTTGGGTATGTACCGCTAACACTGGTTGTTCCTGCGCCTGCTAAAGTAACCGTTTGGTTAGGTGCTGTGTTTGTTATAATGCCTGCATTAACATCAATACCATTACCTGCTGTGTAATTTATGCCAGCTGGTATAGTTGTAGTATTGCCACCAACGCTTAACACATTATTTGTAAAACTTACACTTGGTGCTGGTGCGCTGCCTGCGCGCAAGGCATAAGGCACACTCATAAAATCTTGTTTACTGCCAATTAAATTTGAGTTTACATAAACTTCGTAACTTATTAGTTTACCCCAATTAATTGTTATAAAACCACTGGTATTAACAGTACCAATAATTAAATTAACCATACCAAAACTATTGGTTGTTGGGTTGTGAGTTTCGCTAAAAACTAACGTACTACCATCGTATAATTTAAAATCAACTGTTACGGCTGTGTTTGGCAAAACAGTGCCCGCAGTATTACGAATAATAGATTGGTAATTAATACCTTGTGGTACTTGAGCCTTTATTAACAATGTAAGGCTGATAAAAAATAACGTTACTATTTTTTTCATGTTGTATATTTATTATTGAACTTTAAATATACAGAAATATTCTAAAAACAGAATCAATAATTTACCCTTAAAACAAGTAAATTAATTGTTAAATAATTTGTTTTATTCGATAAAAAGCTTTTTTTAAGAAAGTAATTGCTTAAGCGCATCAAGTTGCTCGGTGGTGCCTAACACAAATAATTTGGCATCGGGTATTATTTTGGTATCGGCACTTGGGTTAACAATGTACTCGCCCATAGCAGTTTTGTAGCCAATTATATTTGCCCCCGATTTGTTACGAATTTCTAAATCTTTTAACGTTTTATGTTTTAAACTATCGGGTATTTCGGCAAACGAAATTTCTTCTAAATTAATGTTTCCAGCGCCTTCGGCCGTAATTCTATCAATAAACTCCATTACATCGGGCTTCATCACCAAACTTGCCATGTGAGCACCCCCTACTTTATCGGGCATAATTACATTATCTGCGCCTGCAATTTTTAATTTTGCATCAGAGTTATCTTCGCTTGCGCGCGATATAATTGTTAAATTTTTATTTAAGTTACGGGCTGTTAACACAATAAATAAGTTATCTGCATCAACAGGTAAGGTAGTTATTAATGCTTTTGCACGCAAAATACCCGCTTTTAGTAACACATCGTCTTCGGTACTATCGCCTGTTAAAACTAAGTCGCTAAATTTATGTGTAAACGAACTTGCCAATTTAGCATCGGTTTCGATAATTACAAAACGTTGGTTTTGTTTTTTTAAAACCTGGGCCGCTTGCCTGCCATTACGCCCATAACCACAAATTATTACATGGTCGGATAATTTATCAATAGTAGTGCTCAATTTTCTGTTTTTAATAAATTCGTTAAACTCGCCATCTATTACAAATTTAGTGATAGATGATACGGCATAAGCAAATATACCAAAACTTGTAATAATAAGAAATGCTGTAAATAGTTTTCCGCCTGCGCTTAATGGTGCAACCTCGCCATAACCAACAGTGGCAACGGTTATAATTGTCATATAAAAAGCATCAAACCAAGTATAATCATCAATTAATACATAACCAATGGTGCCAAATACCCAAACTGCTAATAAAATTAATAGCGGTGCAAAAAAACGGTAGTAAGATTTAAATATATCAACCATATAGTTGGCAAGGTAATTTATTTTATTTAAGTTTTCAAAAATTACACGGCTTGTGCTTTGTTTTTTTTAATCTCGACTTTTGCGTGAGGGATGTAAACGAAAATCCTTTTTTTTGAAAGGATTATAGCGTTGATTAAAAAAAAAGATTGAAGTGGCAGCCCGACCGAAGGGCACGCCCAATTAATTAAATTACTAATACCAATTAATTTTTAAAAATACGGTATCGCCTATTTTAATGGCATCGTCTTTTGAGTAAAAATAAATGGGGTTTTGGTTATTGGTTTCGGCAAAGTATTCATAACCATAACCGTTAAAAAACAGGTTGGTTACTGTAACTTGTAAATGTGCGTTATTTTTATTGGATACAATTTGTAATTGGTTAGGCCTAATGTATTGTTGTTTTGTTGCTAATTTAGTTTGGGTTTGTAATAATTCGGTTTTACCTAAACTAAAATAGCGACCCATTAATGCGGCAATGGTTTTATTTTTTGGTTTGTAATAAACAGAAAATGTGTTATCGTGCTGGGTTAGTTTTCCGTTTTCAACAACAATGGTTTCATCTGCATAACGCAGTGCTTCTTCGGGTTGGTGGGTTACTAAAATTACCGATGCGTTTTGTTTTTTTATTTGTTGGCGAATGTAGGTGAAAATTTTATCACGTAAGGGTAAATCTAAATTACTAAAGGGTTCATCTAGCAACAATAGTTTAGGAAACTCGGCTAACGAGCGTGCAATTGCTACTCGTTGTTTTTGCCCTGCTGATAGTGTAATTGCTTTTAAGTTTTTTAAGGGTACAATATCTAATAATCGTAATAATTGATTGGCTCGTTTTTGTTTGTATTCGTTAGTGTAACCTATTAATTTATCTTTTATGTTTTCTTCAACAGTATGGTTGTCTAACACATAAAAATCTTGGCTAACAAAACACATTTGTTTGTGACCTGGTATTAAATTATATGCTGGCCCAAGTATGCGTTCGTTATCAATATAAATTTCACCTTTTGTGAGATCTTCTAAACCATAAATACATTTTAATAAGGTTGTTTTACCACTACCACTTTTGCCAATAATTGCAATTATTTTACCAGCATTGCAATTAAACGATATGTTTGCAATACCATTAAAATGTGGTGCTTTGGGATAATTAAAAAATATGTTGCTTACTTTTAAAATTGCTTTTATTTTTTATAAAAACCGTTTGTAAATAATTGTACAAATGTTTTTTCTTTGTATGCTTTACCTTCAATACCAGTTGCAGTTAACACGCAAAAATAAACACCGTCTGTACAGGGTTCTCCACTTGTTGTATGCCCATCCCAAAAACCATTTAAGCGGTTTGTTTCAAAAATTAAATTACCGTAGCGGTTATAAATAGTAAAACTTAGGGTTTTAATTTCATCTAAATTTGGTTTAAAAACATCGTTAACGCTATCTGCATTTGGTGTAAATACATTTGGTAAAATTATGTTTGATAGTGAGTCGGTTACAAATACACCACTTGTTTGGGCCTTATGTGCAAGGTTTAGTAATAAAATTAGTGCTATGTAATGGTATTTATTCATTTATTAAAAAAACTTAATTTATCGAATTTAAAAAAGTAATTGTGTTTACATTATCCGCAAAATCAAAAATTGATGGTTGTTGAGTTTTACCAAATTTAATTGTGTTTAAGTTTGGTATTTCAAAATTACTAACAACGCATTGCAATTTATCGGCATTGGCTTTAATCTTATCAACAATAGTTGTTTGATTAATGTATTGCTCATAAAATAATACAGATGT
>JAYSUQ010000021.1:0-6447 GCA_043718985.1 Bacteroidota bacterium
TAGTAATAATTACTTTAAAGTTTTCTGTTTTGTAGGGTGTTGTAATACGCACAAAATATAAACCAGTTGCGAAAATTTCTTTACTAAAATTAATAAACGAGTCGGTGATTTTTTTTGTTATTACTTCCTTACCGGTAACATCAATTATGCTTATGGTACTATTTTTAGGTACAGTGTTTTTAAATTCAACACTTAAATTTGTTTCATTTTCAATAAAAATTGGTTTAACTTCTTTCGAGTTTCTATCTAAACTAATTATGGGGTAATATTTTATACTCCAATCTGTTTCTAAGGTCGATAGTCGGTAATAAGTAATGCCATTATTTGGATTTAAATCTTCGAGTAAATATTTTTTTAAATCGTAGCTTGGAGGTGTTGGCAGCTGGTTACTCATTGGCAAAAACTCTATTCCATCGCTACTTTTTTCAATTAAATAACTCATTATGTTTTCTTCCATTGCTACTTTCCAAATTACATCGTTTTTATCTCCGTTTTGTGTAGCATAAAAATCGACTAAACTAATTGGTAAAATTACTGGGCAGTTATTTGCACAAGCTCCTGTTAACGTTACCGAGTAGGTTATAATCTCATCACCTCTATCGCTTTCGCCTCCAATTATAACTTGCCCACCTGTTACATTCATTGTTACGGTTCCGTCTCCATTTCCGCACCCACTAGGGATTGTAGCTGTGGTTGTTGAACTAAAAGCGCTACAACCCGTTAAATTTGCGCTCTGCGAATTAATAGTACCTCCACTTGAAGTAATATATAATTTATCACCTGCATCCATCGCTGCATTAGAGCAACTACTTGTTGGAATTGATCTTGCTTTAAATTCTGCTGTTATATTTGCAGTACAGCCTGCCGATAAGTTATACACTGTGCTTAAACTTGCAGTTGAGCATCCCGCACCACAAATTACTGCCGATGTGTTACAAAATGTGCCGTAACTTGAGTAAACACTTGCTAAATTACAACCAGTAGGAGAAACCCCACAGCCATTTAAAAATGGAGGTGACATGGCGCCACCAACTGCACAATTATTAGTACCTGTACCAACCGACATTTTTGCAGCGCCATTTGTTGTAGTTGTACCGCAAGCATTGGTTGCTATGCATTGGTAACTATAACCACTCATTGCAACTGGTGGGTTTGCTACCGTTAAAACCGATGTGGTTACACCTGCATAGGTAGGGTTTGTACTCCCATTTGCAACGGCTACAAAACCCGAACCTGCGTTTTCGTACCACTGGTAGCTCATACTGCCACCAGTTATACTCGATGTGAAAACAGCCGTACCTATAGTTGCTACTGTATAAGATGCTGGCTGTGTTGCCACTGCAGGCGATGTTAATATTGTTACTACAACTGATGAACTAGCGGCAGATGCACAAACACCTGCAACTGCTCTAACGTAATAAGTACCACTACTATTAATAATTGGTGAGTTTACATTGGTTTGGTTTGTAGTTAATGTAGCTGTGGCCGATGTGCCTTCCCAATACCAAGTTACACCACCAACAGTGCTACTCATAGCAGCTAAACTGGTGCTATTACAAGCAGGATTTGCTAATGCTGTTGGTGCGGGTGGGTCGGCAGGGATGCTGTTTACTGTTAATAAAGCTGTATTACTGATAACACTGCCACAACCAGGTTGATTAACTACGATACGATATACATAATTTGTTAATGATATTGGTACACTTGTTAAATTAATTGTTGATACAGTTCCTGTTGAATGTACAGCATCTACAGGGGTATTGGTAAATGTTACACCTCCATCGCTACTATATTGCCATTGCCTGGGTACTGAACCAGTAATTCCTCCAATAGAAAACGATGTATTTGCACCACTACAAATAGATTTATTTGTAGGCTGTGTAGTTATTGTTACAGGGCTGTTAACATCAACCGTAATTGAACTTGCTGCCGATGGGCAATTACCTATATCGCTAATTGCTCTTACAAAAAAATCGTTTGTTCCAATTAACGAATTTACATATGGGCTTGATGTGTTACTTGCCGTTAACACTCCTGCTGGTGTAGTTTGCCAATACCATGTAACACCTACAACCGTACTCGTCATTGCAGCAAAAGTTAAACTACTACATGCAGGATTTGAAGATGGCATTAATGCTGGTGGTATTGCTGGAATTGCAATAGCTGTTAGCATTGCTGTAGCACTATTTACCGAGTTACAATAAGCATTTGATACTACTGCTCTATATACATATCCATTTAATGTTGCTGATGGGGCAACTAGCGGTAATGTATTTGTTGTAACAGATGTATGTGTAGCATCAACTGTTACGTTTGTAAACGTTACGCCGGCATCATTACTATATTGCCATTGTAAAGTTGTGCCACTTGATGTTACTACAAATGAAGTAGTTGCTGTACTGCAAACCGTACGACTTGCTGGGGCAGAAACCGTTGGAGTTGCAACTGTAGTTATGGTATAAGTATTTGATATAGCGGTACACGTACCCCCCTCAGTAACTTTTGCTCTATAATAATAAACCAAGCTTGTTGTGCCTGTTGTTAATGATAATGAGTTTGAATTTATTGCCGTGTATGTTGTATTTGCTGGCGTAGCATCAATCACAGTTGCCCAACCAGTTGAGCCATTAGCACTTGCTTCCCAAATATATGTTGGCACTCCCGATGCATTTGTGCCCACACTAAAACTTGTAATCGTATTAGCGCACAATGTACTAGATGTTGAACTTAATGTAGCTGTTGGAGCTGAACATGGTGTTGTAAATGCGCCTGTTACACTAACATTATCTATTCCAATACCTTGAGAACTACCCCCTGTTGTGTTTAAATTCCAACGCAAATAAATGTTTCCATTTGTTGCAATGTTTAATCCTGTTATGTTAAAACTTGCAACTGGAAAAACTGCCTGTGTATATCCATATAAACTGGCTCCTGTAACTAACGTTGCGGCGGCAATATCTCCTGCGCTTAACGAAGTCCAAGTAGTTCCATCTAATGAATAAAAAAATTGTACTGATGCTGCTGCTGTATTTCTTCTGTATCTTTCTAAATCATAACTTACAGATAATTGTGTTAAATTACCTGCATTAGTATTTTGATAAAAACTGATAACGCTATTTGGGCTAGCGTAACTGCCAGATGTCATAACGCCTAATGCTCTTTCTGTCGCCGAAGTACCCCAATTGTATTTACCACCACTTGCTGGAGCTCCAGTGCTAAATTGAAAATCTAAAACTGTTGTACCGCCAGCCCATGTTGGGGTTGCGCTTTGATGAATTTTCCAATTAGCCGAAGGGGTAGCTAAAGTTGTTCCCATACCATCAAAATTTTCAGTTACTGGAGTCGTATTAGGAATCAATATTTGCCCCCAAACATTTATTCCAACAAAAACTAATAAATAAACTAATATAACTCTCATTTTAATTTTTTTAAATATTAACGAGTGGTTTCGGATTATTAATTAATTTACAGAACGTAATTAATTAACTCTTACAGGGTTTTCACACAAGGCTAAGATAAACAATTTTTAATTAACAAAAACAACTATTTAATTAACAAATTGTTACTAATCAGTTAATTATGTAGCAAATTTGTTTTTTTAAACTTTAGACGAACCAACCCATATTTTAGAGGAAAATAGTACGTAACTTTAATTATTGGTTTACTTTAGCCACTTAATTAAACCTAATTATAAAACAACAAAAAATGAAAAAAGGATTTATATTTTGCTTATTACTTGTGGCTTGTGGTATTTTACTTTCATTTATTAATAACACAGCTACTAACGAACTTGGCTTAAATGCGCCTTTGCCAATGGCCGACGAAAAATTAAAATCGGTTTTGGGTAATGAGGTTACCTTAAACACAGCTAAAACCAACAAAGGTTTACTCGTTATTTTTAGCTGTAACACTTGCCCATACGTTAAACTAAGCGAAGTTCGTATTAAAGAAATTACCGATAATTGCCTAAAACAAGGCTTAGGCGTTATTATTTTAAACAGTAACGAAGCCCAACGTAACGAAGAAGATAGCTTTGATGAAATGGTTAAATATGCGGCCTCACAAAAATTAACGTGTAACTATGCGGTTGATGCAAATGCAAAATTAGCCGATGCTTTTGGGGCAACACGAACTCCTCAAGTATTTTTATTTAACAATAAAGGCCTTATATATAAAGGTGCAATTGATGATAATGTGAAAGATGCCACGCAAGCAAAAGCACATTATTTAAAAGACGCCATTAATGCCGTGTTAAAAAACGAAATACCTAAAATGCAAGAAACAAAAAGCATTGGTTGTACTATTAAACGTGCCGAGTAATTAAAGTATCTTAACTATATAAAAAAAAACACCTACCCGATTTATAATTTCGAGTAGGTGTTTTTTAATTTATACCATTTAGTATTAGCAAACAATTGTTAACACAATTTATAATTTATACATATATATAGTATAATGCTAGCCTATATTTAAAAAATGTTAGTTACTATAAGTAAAGATGATGAATATTTGTTTGAAGGCAAGCGCAAACGACTTGTAGAACTCCTAAAAGAAAAAGGAATTACAGACACCAACGTACTTAATGCCATTTTAAAAATACCACGCCACTTGTTTTTCGACTCAAGCACTGGTCGTCCTGCCCTACTCGACCACGCCTATAGCGATAAAGCATTAAAAATTGGAGCGGGCCAAACCATATCGCACCCTTTTACGGTAGCTTTTCAAACCGAAAAACTAAACATACAAAAAGGCGATAAAGTGTTGGAAATTGGCACAGGCTGTGGCTACCAAACTGCAGTATTATTACAAATGGGCGCCAAAGTATTTAGCATTGAGCGTCAAAAAGAGCTGTTTGATAAAACAAAATTATTTTTGCCCTACATTGGCTACAAAGGTGCAAAGTTAATTTATGGCGATGGCTACAAAGGCCTACCGCAATTTGCCCCATTTGATAAAATTATAGTTACAGCTGCCGCTCCTTATATACCTAATGATTTATTAGAACAACTAACCATTGGCGGAACCCTTGTTATACCTTTAGGAGAAGGCGAAGAGCAAATAATGAACCTTATAGTTAAAAAAAGTGGCACGGAGTTTGCTAAACAGGCGTTCGGAAAATTTAAATTCGTACCAATGTTGCAAAACAAAAATTAAGTACTGATAATGAGCGGGTTTACAACTAATTAACAACTACTTGTTTATAATTAGAACTTAATGATTACATTTGCGGACGAAAATAAATGCTTAAATTTGCAAAACATAAACAAAAACAAAAAACAAAAATTATGAAAAAATCAATCGCTTTAGTAGCAATGGCTTTCGGTGTATCGTCTGCATTCGCTCAAGATTTAACGTCAAAAAAAGGTGAGCCTATTTTACCAGAAGCTGGTGACTGGGCTATTGCAGTAGATGCTACTCCTTTTTTAAACTACGCTGGTAACTTTTTTGGTAAAACTGCTACTAACGTAGCCCCAAAATTTGACTTTGCTACAGACAACATGACTGTTTGGGGTAAATATTTTAAAGATGCTAACACGGCTTACCGTGCTGGTATTCGTTTAGGAATGAATAACGAAAAAACTAACAAAAATGTTGCTAAACTAGCTACATCTACTAACACAGTAGCAGTATCTTTTCCTTCAGCTAGCGAAGTAGTTACTAGTACCCACAAAGATAAATCTACTAACATTGGTTTAACTGTAGGTATCGAAAAACGTAAAGGTAAAACTCGTTTACAAGGTTTTTATGGCGCTGAGTTAGGTTTATCTTTTGGTAAAGACAAACATGCATATACTTACGGTAATGCTTTACAAGTTGGTAGTGCTACAGGTTCATTAACTGCAATTACAGTTGCTGATGCTGATGATTTTGGTACTAATCCTACTATTGCACCTGCAATACAAGGTTTAAATGCTGGTGGTGCTCGTGTTACTGAAATTAAAGGTGGTTCGGTAATTGGATTTGGTGTACGTGGTTTTATTGGTGCTGAATACTTTATTTTACCAAAAATTAGTATTGGTGGCGAATTTGGTTGGGGCTTAGGTTTAACTATGACTGGCAAATCTAAAACTACATATGAAGGTATTGGTATGTCATCTGGAGCTACAACTGAAACAGTTGGTACAGCTACTATTGAAGGTGCTAAAAAATCTACTTTTGGTATTGATACAAATACAAACAACACTGTATTTGGTGGAAATACTGGTAACGCAGGCGGAACTATTCGTTTAGCTTTCCATTTCTAGTCTAAAATTTAAACTAAAAATTTAAAAGCCTCAAACAATGTTTGAGGCTTTTTTTGTGAATTAATTTGTGGCTTCGAGTACCTCAGCCACCGTGGTGCATATCAACCGTGGTGTAAATCAACTCGAACTGTAAATTTTACTTGAAGTAAAATAAGTGTGGCGTCGATTATTCTAGGTAGCTGGGGCTCTCTTCGTTGACGGA
>JAYSUQ010000201.1:0-10031 GCA_043718985.1 Bacteroidota bacterium
AAAATGAACTCCCAAAAACGGAAACTCAGGGTTAGGTACTGGGTAAATTAAATTTTTAACCTTGCCTCTACCCTGTTCTGTTAAATCATAATAATCGCCCCTAAAACCAACTATGGCCGAATCTGTTTTAACATTATCTTTTTTTGTAATTCTATCGGCTTGTAACCCTGCACACGATATAATGTGTTTAGCATTAAAAATACCTTTTTCGGTAATAACATTAGTTGTATTATTAACCTTATCAAAACCAATAACTTTATAACTTGTTAACACTTTACTCCCATTGTTTTTAGCCTGTATTAACTCAACATATTTGCGAGCAACATCTGCATAATCTATAATGCCAGTACAAGGCACCCAAATGCCAGCAATGCCTTTGCAATGTGGTTCTATTTCGGTTATGCGTTTCGCGTCTATTAATTCAATTCCCTCTACACCATTTGCAACACCGTTTTCAAATACTTTTTTCATGTGAGCTAATTCGCTTTCGTGTGTTGCTACAATAATTTTACCACATAAATCGTGAGCAATATTGTGTTCCTTAACAAAGCTCATTAATTCTCGCCTACCCTCAACACACTTAATTGCCTTATAAGAACCTGGCTTATAATATATACCTGAGTGAATAACGCCCGAGTTGTGACCTGTTTGGTGTGCGGCAACTTCATTTTCTTTTTCTAAAACTAATATTGTTTTAGTAGGATTTTGATTGGTTAATTTATAAGCAGTAGCCAAACCAACAATACCGCCGCCAACAATAATAATATCAAAATTTAAATTATTCATTTTTTAAAAATACAAAAATATTTATTTAAATAAATGTTTTTTACTCGGTTGATTGTTTTGATTTATGAAGTAATTAGTAACTTTGAAACAAAAAAATAAACAATGAAAATTATTTGTATAGGACGTAATTATGCCGAACATGCTAAGGAATTAAAAAACGAACTGCCAACCGAACCTGTATGGTTTATGAAACCAGATACCGCTTTATTAAAAGATGGCGAACCATTTTATTATCCTGAATTTACTACTGATTTGCATCACGAAATTGAAATTGTTTTAAAGATATGTAAAGTTGGCAAACACATTGATGAGCAATTTGCCTATAAATATTTTGATGAAATTAGTGTGGGTATTGATTTTACTGCCCGCGATGTGCAAAATAAGTGTAAAGAAAAAGGCTTGCCTTGGGAAAAAGCCAAAGCCTTTGATGGCTCGGCACCTATTGGCAAATTTATAAAAAAAGAATTATTAGGTAATTTATTAAACTTAAATTTTGAATTAAAAGTAAACCAAAGCACCCGTCAACTTGGTAACACAAGTGATTTATTATTTAGTTTTGATAAAGTAATTGCCCATATTTCAAAATACGTAACTTTAAAAGTTGGCGATTTAATTTATACAGGAACACCTGTTGGCGTTGCTGCCGTAGCAATTGGAGATAAATTACAATGTTACCTACAAGGCGAATTGAATTTTGAATTTGAAATTAAATAATTAATTATTAGGAATTATATTAAATTTTAAACCTGCTAATTTTTCATATTCTTGTCCAGTATCTAACATATCTTCATCTTCAACATCATAAAACCAATTAATGGTTAAGTTAATTTTTGTTGCTTTTTTTGATATGATTGAAAGTTTTTCTAACACATCTAATAATTTTTTAGCGGTTGATGAGTTAAAATATTCTAACTTAAAATTTACAACAATATTAATTGCCGATTCATTTATGCTTTCTAAATAAAAAACATAAGGCCCATACTCTTCAATCCATTTATTAATTGGGTCAAAAAAATGATTAATATTTTCGGGACGAGATTCGCCAACAAATTCAATTAAATGTTTTTCGTGATTTAGTAACACACTTGGTGTAAATTCGGTAGCATCAATATTATAAATGGTCATAGGTTTAAAATTAAGAAATTTTTATTTCTAATAAAAAAAAATGTTCTATTTCGTTAAATTGTTTTATGGTAGATTTTAGTGTGTTGTTTGATTTAATTATGATATCATATAAACCTAAGCCTGCACCGCCTTTATCTGAAATTTTTGTTTCTTTAATTTTTTTACGGTAGTTAGATTTTATTTCGTCAATTGTTTGGTTTTTAAACGAATCTAATAAATAATTCATTTTTCCACTATCATTCCAATTTATTACGTTTCCTATAATTAGTTCAAACTCATTATTTTTATTATTTAAAATATAAAATGCAGGGTTGCTTTCTTTGTTAAACGAATGCCTAACAACATTTTCAAAACATTCGTTAATAATATGAAAACATCGTTTTTTGGCTTTAGTATTTTTGCTAACCGAATTTAAATCGTGCTTAATTATTTTTAATAACGATGTTGTTGTTTCAAAATCAAACTGCCCAATAAACGAATTTATGGTTTCGGCATTTAAAAATTGATTGTAACTTTCAAATATGTGCGAATGTTTAATCATTATGCAGTCTTAAAATTTAATACCCATCACACACATATCATCAATTTGACTATATGCTTGTTTCCATTTTTGCATTGTTTCATCAATTACGTTTTGTTGCAAATGCATTGGTAAATTTGCGTTATCAATAAACATGTTTTTAAATGGTTTATAAAAAAACTTTTTACCATTATCGCCTCCTTTTTGATCGGGATAACCATCAGTAAATAAATAAATTGAATCATTTTTCAAAATATCAATTTCTTTATTGGTATACAAATCAGTGGCATTTGGTTTTCCCATAATAATGGCATCTCCTTTAATTTCGGTTAACTCTCCGTTTCTAATATGATACAAACAATTAAATGCCCCCGACATAGTAATTTTATTTAATTGTTTATTGTAAGCGCAAAGCGTTAGTTCCATACCATCTGTTATTTTTTCGTTACCCTTATTTAAACTTTCGTTTAATTTAATAGTTAACTGATTTAAAATTTGGGCGGGGTTTGCATTATTGTTATTGTTGGTTATTTGCTCTAATAAATTATGTGCAAAAATAGTCATAAATGCACCTGGTACGCCGTGGCCTGTGCAATCGGCTACGGCAAACAATGTAGTAAATTGATCAACTTTTTTTAACCAATAAAAATCGCCACTAACAATATCTTTAGGTTTAAAATAAATAAAATAATTGTTAAATGCGTTACTCAAACTTTCGTTTGATGGCAAAATGGCTTGTTGTAATTTACTTGCATAATCAATAGATTGGGTAATGTGGTTGTTTTTTATTTCTAATAAATTACGTTGTTTTGTTATTTGTTCTTCAGCTTCTTTTAATTGAGTTATATCCGAATCTATAAAAACAACTTTATCTATTTCCCCATTTTTATAAATGGGTGTAAGGGTTGTTTGTATCCATTGGTTTTTTGTTTTATCATTATAAATTTGCCCAATATAATTTATTGATGTTTTTGTTGTTACGGCAGTATTAAAAATTTGTTCTATATCACTATTCGAACTTAATTTTTTTACATTTATTTCGCCACTATTAGTAATAGCTACTAAGTTTGTATCGTAAAGCCTTTCAAAACCTTTGTTAAGCCAATTAATTTCGCCATTTGCATTTGCAATCATTACCGCATTATTTGTTTCGCTGGCTACAATTGATAATTTTTCTAACTCTATTTTTTGATTTGATAAAATTGTATTTGTTTTTTTACGCTGTATGTTGCTTTTTATAAATAATAATAAAATAATAAAAACTAAGCTAAATACTATTAAGCCCACAAATAATACTTGTTTTTGCTTTTGCTTATCGGCTTCGGTAATTGCTGTTGTTACGGCTTCTTTAATTTCAAAATTAGTTTGCATTAATTTTAATTCGCCTTTGTTTTTTATTTCTTGTCCAACAATACTGTCGTTTAATTTAAAAAACAAATCGCTTGCTACTAAAGCTTGCTTGTAATTACCTGTAACTTCGTATAATTTTTTAAGTGTAAAACAAAAGTTTTCAAAATTGTATAAATTCGATTTAGCAACAACTTCAATTTCTGGCAAAAAGAGTTCTGCTTCTTTGTATTTTTTATCGGCAATTAATAATTTTAATTTAACCGACTGTAAAATGTATAAGTCTTTATTAGTTAAAACTGTTTTAGATGTTGTGTAAAGTTTATACCCATTTTGCATATAATGCTTACTCGAATCTAAATTATTTAACTTAAAATAAATTTCGGATAAATTACCGAGTGTTACAATTGCAAATTTTTTATTATTTAAATTTAACGAACTTGGTAACGATTTTTTATAGTAAAAAATACTACTATCATTTAATAGCATGTAGCTGTATAACGTTGCTAGGTTATTATAATCTAACATTATTTGTTGTGGTAAACCTAATGTAATATCTAGGTTTAGCGATTTTCTAAAATTTATTTTAGCTAAGTTATACTTTTGTAATTTCATATAAATTACAGCCAAATTATTGTAAACCGATGAGTTTATATCTGCATCTATAATTTTATTTTTTTCTAAAATTGATATTGCTTTTAAATAATTATCAATAGCATCGAGGTATTTTGTGTTAAACGAAAAGAAATATCCTAAATTATTATACGCTTGTGCCTCTTGGCTTAAAATAAATTTAGTTTTAGTTTTATTAATAGTAGTAATATTTAAAACTTTTTCGGCATATTGTTTAATATCAGCTTCTTCACATAACTCTGATGCTAAATTTGCGCAACTTATTTTTATCGAATCTGAGGTATTCGAATTATAAATTGCCATTAACGAATCAATACTTTGAGATTTAGAATCTAAAAAAAAACAAACTATTGTTATCGTAAAAATATACTTAATCATTTTTTATGTTATTTATTTTTAAATCTTAAATCGGTTAATGATTTTAAAAATGCTTCTAAATCTTGTTTTTCTTGTTCGGTTAAATTGAGTGGTTTTTCCAATAAACTATCGCGGTTTATAGCATTAAAAATTAGTTTACTTGGGTCGTTGTAATAATCAATAACTTGGCGCAGTGTTGTAAACATACCGTTATGCATGTATGGCTTTGTTAATGTTACATTGCGCAAGCCTGGTGTTTTAAATTTACCAATATCAGTTTGTTTTTTTGTAACATAATAACGTGCGCTATCATTAAACTCAATACCATTAAATATTCCAATATTTTTAAATTTATCGCCTGTAAAATCGGGTCCAAAATGGCAATCAAAGCACTTGCCTTTATTATTAAATATTTGTTGACCTCGTTTTGCTGCATCGCTAAATAAGGTGGTATCTTTTTTATTCATGTAATTATCAAAGGCCGAATTACCTGTTTCTAGCGTTTTTTCGTAAGCTACAAGTGCATCTATGCAATTTTTACTATTTGGTATTTCGTTAACTATTTTTTTAAAAAAAGCAGTGTATTGTTTATGCTTTCTTAATTTATTCACCAGCTCGGTTAATGGCAAATTCATTTCAATGGGATTTTCTATTGGTCCCACGGCTTGTGTTTCTAAACTTTCTGCTCGGCCATCGTAAAAATAAAAACTACGCGAACTTTGGTTCATCGCACTTGGTGTGTTTCTTGCTCCTTTTAAACTATCAACGCCAAAACTAAATGGCACATTATCGGCAAATGCAAATTCGGGTTTGTGGCACGATGCACAACTAACTTTATTATTGATTGATAAAATGGAATCGAAAAAAAGTAATTCGCCTAACTCTTCTAAAGTGTTTGGTTCTTTTAATGTTTTAACATTTGAAATTTTATCATTAGTGCAACTTATTATAAAAAATAAACTAACAACAAGTAGTATTAAATGTTTCATATTATAAGTTACTCGGTTAATCTATTTTAGGCTCATTACCTAAACCTTTACCATAACCAGGCGATGTGTTAAAACGAAGGCTAATTTCTAAGCCACCTTGTTTTTTAGATACATTTGTTAATTTTGATAAGTTAATATCATAGCTTAAACCTATGGCATATTTAGTCCATTGCAACATAACGGCTGGTATTAAAGCATCGCCAAAACGATAATTAGCACCTACAGCAATAGCAGCACTTTTTTTTAAGTTGGTTCTTACCGATGCGTCTGATAAAATATATTTAAACATGCAACCAACATTTATTTCTTGTGCTGGGCCTTGCAAAACATATAATAAATTAGGCATAATGGCAACTCCAGCATCTTTTACTCCAATATCAAAATTGGCATGTGCAGTATATTTTATAGGTGTTTTGGCAGGATGCCCGTAATAAAAACCGCTTCGTGGCGAGTTATAATGAAATACCGATGCTCCTAAATTAAATTTCATACCATCTTGCGCACTAATAAATCGTTCGCTTTTTGCATAACAATAAGCAACTCCTGCCGAAAAATCGGGCTGTATAAACGAATTATAAGTTATGCCTTCGCCCGATGCAATTGTGGCATCGTGTTGGTAGTTATCATATTGGCTTTGCCATTTACCATTACTAACATTTACCGATCGGTAATTAATACCACCACCTAAACCTGCCGAAAATTTAGCCGATTCGGATACTTTTACAATGTAATTTAACCCAACGTGAGCTACAATACTTCCTAAACTTAAATCGCCTGCTTTATCATTTAAAATTGATAATGAGGTGCCAAAATATCCTTTTTTTAACTTTTCGTGATTAACTGCTTTTTCAATACTAATACCGTACGTTTTAAACGGGCTAGATATGCTTGCCCATTGGTTTTTATAATTTGCAATTGCTCTAATATCATAACTTGTGCAGCTTAGCGCTGGGTTTAAAACTACGGGGGTTTCATTAAATTGCGAAAAATGAATATCCTGAGCTTTAACAACTGTAACAGCTGATAGTAGTATTCCTATTAAAAATATTTTTTTCATATCTTTTTTATTTTAACGTAACAATGTTACGTTTCCTTTTAATATAAATGGCTTGTTATCCAATGTTAATCCATCTGCTCTGTAAACAAAAACACCTGTATCTAAATGCTTTCCTTTCCATGTTCCATCCCAACCTATTGTTTGGTCGTTGGTTACAAAAACTCGCTCGCCCCACCTATTAAATATTTGTAATTGATAAGATAAAACACAATACCCATTAACATTTACTTTATCATTTAAACCATCATTATTTGGCGAAAACACATTGGGTACAAACAAATCACTACACCTAGCATCAACTGTAATAGTAACAGTATCTTTACGCCAACAGTTAGCCGAGTTATAACCATACACTACATAATTTGTAGTTACGGTTGGATGCACAACTGTGCTTTGGCAAGTGTTACATAACAAACTTTCATCAACAGGAAAAGAAAACCATTGGTAACTGCCAGCGCCTGTTGCACTAATAGTGGCAAACTCTTCAATTTTAATTATGGTATCAAAAAAACCTTTAACTACCGTTGGAGAATCTACAACAGTAACAAAATCTAATTTTAATATAGTATCAGTACCACATTTGTTTGTTCCTATTACTTTAATATCATACAATCCATTAGTTCCGTAGCACGATTCGGGTGTTGGCGAAATATCGGTTAACGAATCGGCACCAGGAAAAGACCAAGCATACTTTATTGGCTGTGTGCCCCTTATTACATTTACACTAAACGATACGCAACCATTGGTGCAAATATTAGTATCGTTTAATGCTAAAATTTTTATTTTTGGAGGGCCATCTAAAACAAAAACACGTATTGTATCTTGTTTACTACAAACGCCATTACTAGTTGTTAAACTATAAATAATTGTTGCTGGGGTATTAGTTGTACTTGGCAAGGCCGTAATAGTTGGCGTGTTGTTAAACCCAAAAACATCAATAGCTGGTGTCCAAACATAATTTAAATTAACATCGTTAGTTAATTCCGATAGCATAAATTGTGCTGTTGGGCAAAGGGTATCTTCGCTGGTTACAATGGTTGGCGTTAATAATGTACTAACACTTACCGTTATTAAAGCAGGGAAAGTATTACAACCTTCACTTGTTTGCCCCTTAACGGTAAACTCTTGTGTTGCTACAGGGTTTACAAAAATAACACTATCGGTTTCGTTAGTATTACTCCAAGTATAAGTTTGCGCGCCGTGTACGGTTAACGATGAGCCTGTTGTGCCTAAACATATTAATGTTTGCGATGCACTTGCCGTCATAGTTTTTACTGTGGGCACTGTAATGGTTATCATTTTGGATAAAAAACAATTACCTATTTGCCCAGTTACAGTATAGGTTTGGGTATTAGAATAAGAAGCTACCACTGTACTGCTATTTACTGAACTTAACCCTAAATTAGGAGTCCAAGTATACGTACTACCACCCGTTACATTTAATGTTACCGATGGGCCACCAACACAATATGTGTTTGATGTAGCAGTTATTGATGTTGTAACAGTTACCACACTAACCGTTGCAACTGCCGAGTTGGTACAAGTACCTACTGCGCCTATAATGGTATATGTTGTTGTAATTGTTGGGTTTGCAATTACTGATGCACTAAGTGTGTTGCTTATACCTGCTGCAGGTAACCAGGTGTAAGTTGCAGCGCCTAATACATTTAAATTACTACCAAAACCACCATTACTTGCATTACAAATAGTAGTTGCCGATGGCGTTACCATTAAATTAGGATTTGCATTTACTTGTATGGTTAAAGTTGCAGGTTTGGTAACACAACCCAAGTTTGTTAAACCTGTTAACGTATAAATGGTTGTAATGGTTGGCGTTACACTATAAGTTGTTGCATTACTATTACCAGGAAACCAAGTATAGGTTGATGCACCCGATGCATTTAAAAGTGTGCCTCCTGTATTAGCACAAATTACACTGCTACTAGTAGTAGCAATTAATGATGCTGTAGCGGGTACAGTAATTGTAACTAAGGTAGTAGATGTGCAACCATTTGCTGTACCCGTTAAGGTATAATTAGTTGTTACAGTTGGCGATGCGGTTACCACAGTGTTAGTTACTGAGCTTAATCCAACATTTGGCATCCACGAGTAAGTGTTAGCCCCACTACCAGTTAATGTTACCGATGCACCACCAATGCAATACGTGTTTGAGCTTGCTGCCACATTTGTTGTAAAACTGGTTACTGTAACACTTGCCGTTGTGGTTGCTGTGCAACTATTTGCTGTACCAGTTATGGTATAAATTGTATTTACAATAGGCATAGCATTTACCATTGCACCAGTTGCAGAACTTAAACTTGCTGCATTTGCCCAAGCATAAGTTGTTGCACCATTAGCAGTTATAGTTACGCTTGAGCCTAAACAAATGTTAGTTGATGTTGGCGTAACTGTTATTGTTGGGTTAGCCACTACGCCAATTGTTGTTGTGGCTATGGCCGTGCAACTACCACTACCTGTTAACACTGTATAATTAGTTGTGGTACTTGGTGTTACAATAACTTCTTGTAACGATGGTGGGTTTGCACCAGCACTTGCCGTCCAAACATAAGGTGCTGCACCGTTTGTAGATAATGTAGCGCTTTTACCCGCACAAATTGTAGCCGATGAAGCCGTTATTGAAACCGAAGTTGGAGCCGAAACGTTAACCGTAATAACGGTAGAACTTGGGCAAGTACTACCTGTTGTTTTTGTAACGGTGTAAGTTGTTGTAATAGTAGGCGTTATTGTAACAGATGCACCCGTTGCAACCAACGTTGTAGTGCCAGCACTCCAAGTATAAGTACCAGCACCACCATTAGCCGTTAATGTAGTTGTTTGGCCAATACAAACACTGCCTGATGGGTTTTGAATTATTGGAAATGCTGGTGATGAAGTAAACGTTACAGTTACTAATTTTTGTAATGGAACACCCGGGCAGCTATTAACATCACTATAATTTAAAGTATATGTAGTTGTGCCAGTTGGGTTTGCATTAACAGTAGGGCCAGGTGTAGCCGATAAACCTCCGCTTGCAGGCGCAACCCAAGTATATGTACCGCCAGCTAAACCACCGCCAGCACTTAAAGTAATTGTTTGTGCACTACACAATAGTGTTTGCGATGCCGTAGCTGTTAATGTTGGTGAACCTGCACACGAAATACCGTTTACATCTAAAAAAACTCCTGAATCATATATGCCATCACTATCATCCCAAACA
>JAYSUQ010000202.1:0-10011 GCA_043718985.1 Bacteroidota bacterium
GTTAATGTAAGTTGAGCTTAATTTGTGGTTTAACGATGCTTTGTAGTAGGGTAGTGTATTTGATGGTATTTTATTTAAAATGGGTACAATTAAATTTATAGCAGTATCATTTAAATCTTTTTGATAATATACCCTGCACAAAACAATTAACGCTTCAAAATATTGCTTACTAAACTCACATTGTTTGGCCTTGCTAAATGCCTCTTTTGATAATTGAAAAGCTTTGTTAACATCAGTTTTTAAAATTGCATTTGCATTAACACACAATTTATTTATTAAAACGGTATCGCACTTTTGGGCAGATAATTTATTTAAAAATAATAGTAAAAAAAGTATTGTAATACGTAGTGGTAACATTGCTTAAAGATACAATTTTAGGACTAAAACAAATAGATTAAAAAATTTTAACTTAAATATTAATTTATTACATAAACCTTTTATATTTGTTTAAAATTAAATTATTATGAATTTTCCTGAAGAATTAAAATACACTAAAGATCACGAATGGATTCGTGTTGAAGGTAACGTTGCAACAATTGGTATTACCGATTTTGCTCAAAAAGAATTAGGCGATATTGTTTATGTTGATATTACAACTTTAAACGAAACTGTTGCTCGCGAAGAAATTTTTGGTACAGTTGAGGCTGTAAAAACAGTTTCTGATTTATTTATGCCTATTACGGGTAAGGTTTTAGAAATGAATAAAGATATTGATAGCTCTCCCGAATCGGTTAACAACGACCCTTACGGCAAAGGTTGGATGATTAAAGTAAGTATTGATATTGAAACGGAGTTAACTGATTTATTATCGGTTACTGATTATAAAGCTTTAATTGGCGCTTAATTAATTGAACTATTAAATAAACAAAAAAACTTCTGTAATTTTACAGGAGTTTTTTTGTTTACTTTATTTTGAAAATTCATACTTTAATGATAGCATTCATACGCCTTAATAGTTTAAAATTAGCAATTGCGTGGGCTTGTATAATTTTTATTTTGTGTTGCACGCCAGGGCAATACATACCAAGCGCTAATTGGCTTCAGCTTTTAAGTTTTGATAAGTTAGTACACGCAAGCATTTTTTTTATATTGGTTTGTTTGTGGCTAATTTATTTTAACAATAAACAAAAACGAACAAACGTTGTTATTTATTTAATACTAACACTTTGTATTTTATATGGCGGTTTGTTAGAAATTATGCAAGCAACCGTTTTTAGTAATCGTAGTGGCGATTGGTTTGATTTTATTGCAAATACTTTTGGTTGCCTAATGGGTTATTTTTGCTATTCAAAAAAAATAGTTTCGTAACACAAATATACTTTTAGCCAGCATTATTAAATTTTTATTGTATCAATATTAATTTTATTAATTAGTATTTAAAGTTGTTTATGCATAAATAACATCTTCATCTTTAATAGGTTCTAATCCTTTTAAACATTGATATATTCGGGCAAGTGTAACAACATCTTTAATGCAATAATCAGTAATGCGTTTTAAGTTTTTTTCGATATAATAAACCTGTGCAATTTGACTGCCATCTATATCGTTTTTTGATGAGGGCACATTAAATATGTGTGCAAGTAAATTAAGAGATGTGAAATTTTTAATATCACCAAATCTCCACAACTCCATAGTATCTATATGTTTAACTTCCCAAGGTTTAAAACCTTGTATTTGCATAATTTTTGGTAATGCAATTTTATTAACTAATAAACGTCGGCATAAAAAAGGGTAATCAAATTCTTTACCATTATGGGCACATAAATAATGCTCTTTGGTATTAAAATGTTTTTGTAACAGTTTACTAAATTCAATTAAAATTTCAGTTTCATTATCGCCAGCAATGGTTTTGGTTCTAAATTTTCCTTCGGCAATATAGCCTAAGCCAATGCAAATTACTTTTGCAAACTCTGCATAAATACCTGCTTTATCATATTGTTGCTCGGCGGTTACATCTTTTAAGTACATCCATTTTTTATCCCACAATTCTTTTTCTGTTACCGATAAATTAGTGTAGTTGTAATTAATAGGAACTGTTTCTATATCTATAAATAAAATGTTTTCTAATTTAATGATGCTCATAAGCGTTCAAATTTTTGAAATGTGAAATCAAATTTATTTTTTTCGTCGGCGTAATGTTTTTCTTGCCACGTTAATTTAAAGTGCTCTAAATTTATTTCAGGAAAATACACATCGCCATCAATAACTGTGTGCACTAACGTTTTATAAATAACATTGGCTAAGTGCAGCGATTGCTCATAAATTTGACCTCCACCTATAATACAAATAGATGATTCGTTTTTTAATAATTTAATGGCATCGTTAATACTTTGTACAACTTCAAGGTCAAATTTTTTATCGTTATTAAAATTAACATCGCGCGATATTACAACGTTTTTGCGACCAGGTAAAGTGCGGCCTATAGATTGAAACGTTTTGCGTCCCATAATAATTGGCATTCCCATTGTGGTTGATTTAAAAAACTTTAAATCGGCAGGTAAATGCCAAAGTAATTCATTGTTTTTGCCAATGGCATTGTTTAATGATGTTGCAACTACTATTGAAATAATCATTTATAAATTATTAGTGTATAAATATATATGTTTTTTTAGGATGTTAAAAACGAACTATTTTTTAATAAGCCATTTTTCAATTTCATCTTGGCTTAACACAGGGTATTCTATCCAATGCTCAACTACCGAATTATTTACCATATAAATTGCAGGCAAATCTAAACCGGCTAAATACACAAACGATTTTGCGCTAAGCAAGCTGTATTTAATATTGGTTGCTTTAGTATCATCAAAAAAGGGTTTAATTTTATTGGTATCGCCATTTAAAATTAAATACATTGATATATTAGGGTTTCTTTCTTTTATTAAGCGAAGTTTTTTTGCTGCAATACGGCAGTGTGCACACGTTAAACTCATAAATGAAATAATATGTTTGCCTGTGCTTAAATATTTTGGAGCGGTATGCATTGTTGCGTTTTTATAAACACTATCGAGTTCTAATTTAAATTGATCTTGTTTTGGTGTTAAATATGCTTGGCTGTAACTCATATCAACATAATTTAATATATGTGGTGTAACCATAGTGGTAATAAATAAAAATAAAAGTAATTTATTTTTTAATTTACCATAATCAAAACCCTCAAAATACAGATATAAAATACCTATTAAAGCAAGAAGAATAATATTTTTTATTAAGGCTTGTAACGGCGTCATTGCAATTGCATTACCAAAGCAACCGCAATTGCCGTTGTTACCTTCTTTTAGCATCATTATAATTAAATAAATGTTAAAAAAAACAAGTGTGTATGCTGCTAAACGAAGTGTAAATTTTTTAAGATTAAAGCATAGTATCAATAAAAGACCTATTAAAAACTCAAGCCCAATCATAAAACGAGCTAAAAATGGAGCTGTTTTCCAGTTAGCTACTCCTAAATCTACAAAGGTATATTCAAAAGGTTCTATTGGGTAAAGTTTAGTGTAGCCGCTATAAATAAAAAGTAAACCAATGGCCAAACAAATAATAAAAAACAATGTATTAAGTAATATTTTTTTCATTTATTTAAATTGTTGTTTTTATACATTGTTTATTTTGCAGTTATAAAACACTAAAATAGGATATTATTTTTAGTTATAAGTTATACCTTTTGTTTAATAAAGGTTATGCTTCCCACCATTTTTTTTTAGTTCCTACAAACACGCCGTTGTTTTGTATTACTATTGGGTAGGTTTGTAAACACAATGCTAAGCCCGAAGTTGCCATACCAGTTTTTAAATTAAATGGGTAACGGTGCTTAGGGCAAATTATTTCGTTATTATCAGTGCAACTACCCGAACTTAGTGATGCACCATTGTGCGGACATTTTTCGTCAAAAGCAAACACACCATGTTTGTTTTTTAGTAGGCATATTTTTTTATTAAATAAGGTAATGGTTTGTATAAAATGAAACTTAAATTGATTATTAAATTCAAGTTCATTTTCGGCTACTTTTTGCCATTTAAAATTTGTCGTTGGGTTGCTTGGTAACATAATTGTAAGTTATAACAATTTGCTGAGACGCTTGATTTTGTTCTTCTTTTTCTTCTTGTTGATGCATTAATTTTTCGGTTTCTAATTCTTGCATATACAATGCTTCTAAATCAACTTCATCTTCGGGCTTTAGCCAATTAAATTCTTTTTTTTGAGGACCATCTTTTCTATAACCATAAGCAACTAAAACGCCCGATAATGCACCAAACAAATGCCCTTCCCACGATATCGAATTTTGAAATGGGAAAATACCATAAGTAATACTGCCGTATAATAATACAACCAATGCCGATACAACCATTAATTGAATGTGTTTACGAAACACCCCACTAAAAAACAAAAAAGTAGAAAAAGCATAAATTAATGTGCTTGCTCCAAAATGATAATGTGGTATTACATCGTTATTGCGCCCACCTATCCAAAGCCACAAACCACTAATAAAATATATCCAAATAAAAACAGGCCAAGCTATTGGTTTGTAAAAATAAAACAAAAGGGATGCTAAAATCAATATAGGCAAACTATTATTTGCAATATGGTTTAAATCGCCGTGTATTAATGGGGCTAATAAAATACCAATTAATCCATTTTGTGTGCGTGGGCTAACTCCGTATTGGTAAAGTTGTAGTTTAAATAAATTATCGGCAACAAAAAATAACCAGCATACTATTACAAACAATAGTGGAAATTTTACGATTGATAATAGTTGAAATATAATTGACTTTTTCATTACAGCAATTTTATTTTTAAATTATAACTGTAATATTTAAAAAGAGTTTGTGATTTTTATAATCACAAACTCTTTATTTAATTATGTTAATGGTATTATTTGGGGTGGTGTTTCTTTAACTGTAGCTTCAATAGTTAAAGGTATTTCTATTGTTAAATCTTCAGTAGTTTCTTCTTTTTTAGGTTTTGTTAAGTCTGTTATTTCTTTCGATAAGCTACGTTCTTTTTCATAAGGTCGTTTACCAAAAACGGTTTCTAAATCTTCTTTAAAAATAACTTCTTTAGTTAATAATTGCTCGGCTAATAGTGCTAATTTATCTTTATTAGCAACTAATATTGCTTTTGTTCTTGCATAAGCAATATCAATCATTTTTTTAACCTCTTCATCAATAACACGTGCTGTATGTTCGCTATAAGGTTTGTTAAAACTATACTCGTTTTGTCCCGAACTATCGTAATAACTAACATTACCAATTTTATCATTTAAGCCGTAATACACAATACTAGCATAGGCTTGGCGCGTTATTTTTTCTAAATCACTTAATGCTCCAGTAGATATTTTCCCGAAAACAATTTCCTCGGCAGCACGTCCACCAAGTGTAGCGCACATTTCATCCATAATTTGTTCGCTGGTTGTTATTTGACGCTCTTCGGGCAAATACCAAGCGGCGCCTAAACTACGGCCACGAGGTACAATTGTTACTTTAATTAATGGCGATGCGTGTTCGCACATCCAACTTACGGTTGCATGGCCTGCTTCGTGGTATGCTATTACTCGTTTTTCTTGATCTGTTATGATTTTATTTTTTTTCTCTAAACCTCCAACTACTCGGTCAACAGCATCTAAAAAATCTTGCTTACCAACTTGTTTTTTATTTGAGCGTGCAGCAATTAAAGCTGCTTCGTTACAAATGTTTGCAATATCGGCACCACTAAACCCTGGAGTTTGCTTTGCTAAAAATTCAACATCAACACTAGCGTCTATTTTAATCTTTTTTAAATGCACAACAAAAATTTCTTTACGCTCAATTACATCTGGCATATCAACATATATTTGTCTATCAAATCTACCTGCACGCATTAATGCTTTATCTAAAATATCGGCACGGTTTGTAGCAGCTAATATTATTACACCGCTATTGGTACCAAAACCATCCATTTCGGTTAATAATTGGTTTAGGGTGTTTTCTCGCTCATCGTTGCCGCCTGTTGCTGCGTTTTTCCCTCTAGCACGCCCTATTGCATCTATCTCATCAATAAAAATTATACAAGGCGATTTTTCTTTGGCTTGTTTAAATAAGTCGCGCACACGACTAGCGCCAACACCAACAAACATTTCCACAAAATCTGATCCTGATAATGAGAAGAAAGGAACTTTTGCCTCGCCTGCAACAGCCTTGGCTAGTAAAGTTTTACCTGTACCTGGAGGGCCAACTAACAATGCGCCTTTTGGTATTTTAGCACCAAGCTCAGTATATTTTTTTGGATTTTTTAAAAAATCAACAATTTCCATTATTTCAACTTTTGCACCATCGTTACCTGCAACATCATTAAAGGTGGTTGTAATATTCGAATCTTTATCAACCATAACAGCTCTCGATTTGCCAATATTAAATAGTTGCCCAGGCCCGCCTGCACCGCCACCCATTTTGCGCATCATAAATATCCATAAGGCAACCATAATAACAATTGGTAATAACCAACCCATACTGTCTGTCCAATCTGTTCGGTCTTCGCTCGATGGAGAAACTCTTAAGTTTAATGGCACACTAGCTAATGTTTGTACATTTCTTATCTGTTCCAAAAAATCTTTTACATCGGGTATCGAAACTTTAAAATGTGGGCCCTTTGCTGTTTTTAAGTCGGGAAAAATAGGAATTGATTTACCAGTTTTTTTATCAATTGTTGTGTAGCGTTGTAGTTTTAAACTATCCTTACGAACAGTAATTTCGGCAAAACGTTTATTAACAATAACAACGCTTTCTACATCGCCTTTTGCTAACATTTCTTGTTCAAATTTAGTTTGATCAACTTCAAAAATTCGGTTGTCAAATTCCTGACCAAAAAACACAAATGCTAATAGTGCAATAATTACAAGGCCGTAAATCATATAAAATCCATTGCCATTATTCATTCCGTTTGGGCCACCTAAAGGCGATTTTGGATTTTTGCCAAAACGTTCTTTCATTTTTTCGAATTGTTTTTTTCTTTCGTCCTCTTGGTTAGTTGGAGGTGTTGTATTATTTGTGTTTTCGGGAGTGCTCATTTTTTTATTAATTATGGTGTAGTGTAATTTTACACTATTCGTTTTATTTTGAATAAAAGTTAATCAGGTAGGTTAGTTATTTCACCATCGGCCCAAAGCCCTTCAATATTATAAAATTCGCGCGTTTCTCTCATAAAAATGTGAGCTACAATGTTTACATAATCAATTAAAATCCATTCGGCATTTTGGTGTCCTTCGCTGTGGTATGGTTTTTCGGTAGTTTGTTTAACCACAGTATCCTCCATTGTATCTGCAATAGCTTTAACGTGTGTAGTACTATCGGCGTCACAAATTACATAGTAATCGCACACTGGTCCATCTAAACCTATTAATTTAATAATCGAAATGTTCTTTGCTTTTTTTTCGCGCATTCCATTAACAATTGCATCTAACAACGATGTGGTTTGCTCTTTTGTACTATTTTTTTTTGGTCGTTTGGTTGCAGTACTCGGTTTCTTTTTGTTTTCTGTATTTGCAATTCTATTTGCTTCTTTTTGTAACTCTTCTTTATCTGTTAAAACTCGTTTAACTACTTTTTTAGCGGCAGCTTTTTTTGCAGGACTTTTTTTAGCCGCTACTTTTTTAGTTGGAGCTTTTTTTACTGTTGCTTTTTTTACGGGTAATTTTGCCATTTTATTTTGATGCGATATTTTCGCTTTTTTACTTTAGTTTTGTATGAACATCAAATTTAACCTTTTTGCCTTAATGGACACATTGTTTGTAGGAAAGAATCTAATTTTTTTATCTGAGGTACAAAGTACCAATACCTATGCCATTGAGTTGTTAAGGAATGTTAACTGCATTGATGGAACTGTTATACATACCAATAATCAAACAAAGGGTAGGGGGCAACGTGGGGCTATGTGGCAAGCTAGTAAGGGCGAAAACATTACTGCTTCGGTAATTTTAAAGCCAACGTTTTTAGCTGTTAAAGATTCCTTTTTAATTAGTAAAATTAGTGCTTTAGCTATTTATGACTTACTGACTGATTTGTTACCCAATAGCCATAATGACATTAAAATTAAATGGCCAAATGACATTTTTGTAAATAAAAAAAAGATAGCTGGTATTTTAATCGAAAATCAACTAAACGGCAACCAAATATCTGCGACAATTATTGGTGTTGGTATTAACATTAACCAAACTAATTTTAATGCTATTGATGCATTTACAACATCGCTTAATTTAATATTAAATACAACTTTTTTAGTTACCGATGTGTTAAACTTATTTTGTACTAAACTCGAAAAATGGTATTTAAAATTAAAAACAAATAAAATATTAGATATTAATGATGCGTATTTGCAAAAACTATTTGGGCTAAATATGGCATTAACCTTTTGCGATGAAAACGAAAATAAATTTATTGGAACTATTGTAAATGTTGATAGTTTGGGTAAACTCGAGGTTATTGTTAATAACAAAAAAACCGCATTTGATTTAAAACAAATACGGTTTTTAAATTCATAAAATAGTTAATTATCCTATGCTTGCTTTAACAAAACTCACAAATAATGGATGAGGGTTTTCTACTGTACTTTTGTATTCGGGATGAAACTGAACGCCAATAAAAAATGGGTGAGTTGGTATTTCAACAATTTCGGCTAAACCCGCATTTGGGTTTATACCAGATAAAACCATCCCCGCTGTTTTAAATTCTTTAGTGTATTCGTTATTAAATTCGTAACGATGGCGATGGCGTTCGTTAATATCGGTTTTACCATAAATTTTATGAGCTAACGAGCCCTCTTCTAATTTGCAAGGGTAAGAACCTAGGCGCATTGTGCCTCCCATATGCGAAATGTTTTTTTGGGCTTCGAGTAAATCAATTACGGGGCTACTTGTAGCGGGGTTCATTTCTCTGCTATGAGCTGTTTTTAAACCTAATACATTTCGTGCAAATTCAATAACCGCACATTGCATACCCAAACATATTCCCATAAACGGAATATTGTTTTCGCGAGCAAATTTAATGGCTTCTATTTTACCATCAATACCACGAGTACCAAAACCAGGTGCAACTAAAATACCTTTACATTTTTTTAATTTATCTTTAACATTATCGTCTGTTAAACTTTCGCTGTGTATCCATTCTAAATTTACTTTGCAATCATTAACAGCGCCAGCGTGTATAAAGGCTTCGGCAATAGATTTGTATGATTCTTTTAACTCAACATATTTACCAATTAAGCCAATTGTAACTTGTTTAGTTGGGTTATAAAATTTATGTAAAAATGCTTTCCATTTATCTAATTGCAAAGGGTTTGATGGGCCAACATTTAATTTTTTCAACACAATTTCATCTAACAATTCTTTTTCCATTAGTAACGGAACCTCATAAATTGTTGATGCATCAAGCGCTTCAATAACTGCATCGGGCGATACGTTACAAAATAAAGCAATTTTGCGACGTATTTCATTGCTAATGGCGTGTTCCGATCGGCAAACTAAAATATCTGGCTGCACGCCGTATTCTAATAATAATTTTACTGAGTGTTGGGTTGGCTTTGTTTTTAACTCGCCCGATGTTGCTAAATATGGTAATAATGTTAAGTGTATTACAGTACAATCATCTCCTAATTCCCATTTTAATTGGCGAACTGCTTCAATGTATGGTAACGATTCTATATCACCAACGGTACCACCAATTTCGGTAATCACAAATTGATATTGGCCTGTTTTTCCTAATAATTTTATTCTATTTTTTATTTCGTCGGTAATGTGCGGAATAACTTGTACTGTTTTTCCTAAAAATTCACCTTTACGTTCTTTTTCTATAACCGATTGGTAAATACGGCCAGTTGTAACGTTGTTGGCTTGCGATGTTGGTACATTTAAAAAACGTTCGTAATGACCTAAATCTAAATCTGTTTCGGCACCATCATCAGTAACATAGCACTCACCGTGCTCATATGGGTTTAATGTACCTGGGTCAATGTTAATGTAAGGATCTAGTTTTTGAATAGTTACCGTGT
>JAYSUQ010000203.1:0-3517 GCA_043718985.1 Bacteroidota bacterium
AACGACCAGTGCCACCAGCAGGCACAACAATTGTAGCGCCACCAGCCGAGCCACCGGTTCTTGATGCATCTTTAAAATCAATAGTCATTTTACCAACCATAAAGGTTTGAGCAAAAATTGAAACAGATATAAGCGAAAAAATAAATAGTAAATTCTTTTTCATAGTTAGTTTAAATTATTTGGTTTACTAATAAAAGTATGCAAATTCAATTGAGTTTTAAAAGCTCTAAAATTTAAAAAATCAGATTAACTAAAAGTTCAAATTAGATTCTGTTTTTTTAACTACAGTTAACCTTATGTTTTTAAGCCTAAAGTTTAATTACATACGTAAAAAAGGGAAGTTATAAAAACTGTTTTTATTTATTAAATTGATAACGAACTCCAATAAACCCTCGCATTCCTTGATTTGGAGCATATACATAGGTTGGGTCAAAAGTTAAAGCATACGGATTGTTTTGTGTAGGAATTACCAGCCCATTTGCATCAAAGGTAACTTGTTTATCAAATGGGTCGTTACTCCTAGCAATTAAAAATGGACTATTTTTGGCAGGCGTCCAATTTAAAAAATTTTTTATGCCACCATAAATTTCTAATCCTTTTTTAAATTTTTTAGTCAATTGTATATTTTGCAAGCTCCATGCGGGCGAGTTTTTAGGTCGTGGGTCTAAATTTCCAAGCAAGGGTAATAACATTGGTCCGTACAAATTACCTGTATAATCAATACTCAATCCTATTTTTTTAAATTCATAACCAATATTCCAAACCGCTGTATAACGCTCGGTTAAAGTTTGGCGTGTGTTAATACCGTTACTGGTTTGGCTCACATCCATTAGCGTTCCACCAACTAATACCTTTAAGCCATTATTTAATGCTATATCTATATTTAATGATACACCTTGAGATACAGCATAACCTTTTAAATTATCATAAATAATTTTGTTGGGGTCGGTGTTATAATCGGCAAATATTTTATTGGTAAAATAAGTGTAAAAAGCGGTTGCATCAAAACCAATAAAGTGATTATTTTTAGTAAATACTTTCTTTACAAAATTAATATTTCCATTGTAAGATGTTTCGGGTTTTAAATCTGATAAAAAAATTACGTTTCTTGCGCCTGTTAGTGCTGCATGATCTTCGGTAAATACATTTGCTACCCTGTATCCATTACCAGCACTTAGCCTTAAAATATTTTTTTTATTTTTTGAACTTAACTTGTAATTAATTCGGGGAGTAAAAATATTTCCGTGTAAGCTATTATAATCGTAACGAATGCCTATTAAAAATTTATTGTTTTCATTTAAGCTAATTTCATCTTGTAAAAATAATCCTGGTAAATAAGTTATTGAAGGCTTATTGGTTGGGGAGTTAATTGTATCAAAGCTTGCTGTTGCAGGTGTATTATCATCATAAAAAGTATAACGTAGTGCTGCGCCAACAAGCAAATCATTTTTAGTGCCTAATTGTTTGTTCCAAGTTAACTGGCCAAAGCCTATATTTTGCAAGGCTATGTATTTTGTAGCGCCGTATACTGAGTTTTGATCGTGCCCGTTTGCACTAAATTGAAATAATAGCTTTTCTTTTATTGGTAATTGATATGTTCCAAAAAATTCCCAACGCTTAGTATAAATATTTTCGGCATAAATACTATCGCCTCCCCTAAATGATTTGTTCCATTTTATATCTCCACCCCAACGGTCTTCATACACTAACCTTCCCGCTAAATTAAATATGCGATTGTCTTTTCTATCAAAACTCCATTTATTAAAAACCGAAATTCTTTTTTGTAACGTCACATCTGTAAAACCATCATTGTTATTATCAATAGGAATATTATAATAAAAGCTATTTACGCCCAATAAAGCATTTGCTTTTTTACCTACTATAAATTTACCAGCAACATCTGTGTTAATTTCTCCCCACGAAGTGCCAAAAACATCTGCACTAATTAATGGAGCATTACTTGGCTTTTTAGTTATTACATTTATTAATCCTCCAACTGCTTCGCTACCGTATAAAGTAGAGGCGGGTCCTTTTACTACTTCAACACGTTCTATTAAAGATTGCGGAATGCCACTTAATCCATATACAGTTGAAAGGCCACTTACTAATGGCATGCCATCAATTAAAATCATTGTATATGGCCCTTCTAAACCATTAATATGAATATCGCCTGTGCTACACACGTTACAGTTTAATTGCGGACGAACGCCATTTATGTTTTGTAATGCATCAAATAAACTAGGTGTTGGGTTTGCTTTAAAAAAACACGACGTGTAAACTTCAATCGGCACTGGGCTATCTAACTTACTCGTTTCTTTTAAAGTGCCGCTTATAACTACTTCATCTAAACTCTTATTAAACTCAATTAAATTTAGGTTAATTGTAATTGATGAATGAGTTTCATTTATAGTAATTGTTTTTGTTACGTTTTCAAAACCAATTACAGTAGCTATTATTTGGTAAGTGCCGTAAGGGATAGCTGTTATTTTATAAAAACCTTTTTCGTTAGTAGTATTTCCTAAACTCGTATTTTTTAACGCTACTGTAGCAAATTCTATTGCTACTCCATTTGATTTAATATAACCGCTTACCGAACCATTTTGCGCAATTAATTTAAAATTGATAATTAATGTAACCGTAATTAATATAATTATTTTTTGTACCATTATTTTTTTACAATATTAAGGTATATTTACAAACTATTAATAGGGTAACCTAACTTAACATAATATTATGAATAATATAACCGACGATAACTACCTAAAAGCTATTTACCACATACGTTACAGCGAAAACGAAAAGATAGTTACGCCTACAATGGTAGCTAATGAATTATTGATAAAATCGCCAAGCGTATTAGAAAAATTAAAAGGGTTAGTAAATAAAAAATATGTTAAGTATGATAAAACAAGTGGAATTGAATTAACTAAACTAGGCAAAGATATTGCCGTAAATGTAGTGCGCCGACATAGAATTTGGGAAACGTATTTAAACAAACATTTGGGTTTTAGTTGGAACGAAGTGCATGAAGTTGCCGAAGATTTAGAACACGTTAGAAATGAAAAGTTAATTGATAAAATTTATGAAGTTTTAGGATGCCCTGAGTTTGACCCACATGGCGACCCAATACCAAATAAACAAGGTGTGTTTCCTAAAAGTGATAGAAGGCAATTAAGTAACAGTGTAATAGGGTGTAAGTTAATAATAGTTGGAGTTAACGAGCACTCAGATTCTTTTTTAAAGTACCTTACTGACATTAATTTAACGCTAAATGATAAAATTACTGTTGTTAATATTATTGAATTTGATGGAAGTATAAGTATTAAAAACAAACAACTAAAAGAAATTCAAGTTTCTAAATTAATTGCTGATAAAATAATGGTTCGCTGTCAAAAAAATGGATGTAACTGTAATAAAAATAACACTATAAACCGAGTAAATAATTAAAAAGGCTCAAAAGTCTTATTCTCATTGGATTTATAATTATTTTTTACTGGAGACCTCCCCCCTAATTTTT
>JAYSUQ010000204.1:0-31907 GCA_043718985.1 Bacteroidota bacterium
AATTGGTTTTGCCATAAATATATATTTATAATTTAGTCCAAATATATTAAAAAAAATCAAATATGCAATAGGACTAATTTGAATTTATAATTGGTATAATCTATTCGTTATAAAACTGAGCAGCAAAAATTCGAAAAATCTAAAATTATGGGCATAAAAAAACTCGCAACTAAACATATTTAAAATAAATAGTAGTTGCGAGTTTTTCTTGGTTTTTTATTTACGAGTTCACCAATAATTTAAATCCTTTGCCGTGCACGTTAACAATTTCAACCTTTGTGTCTTCTTTTAAATACTTACGTAGTTTAGCAATATAAACATCCATACTACGACCATTAAAATAATTATCGTCGTGCCAAATTGTTTTTAAAGCGTAGTTTCTATCAAGCACATCGTTTTTATGCGCACATAGTAAGCGCATTAATTGGCTTTCTTTAGTTGTTAATTTTTGTTCGGCACCATTGTTTAATAATAACTGTGTTTCGGAGTTAAATTTATAGCTGCCAATATTAAATGTTATTTCGGCTACGTTATGCACTCTATCTTTACTACTACGACGTAATACTGCAGTAATGCGCGCCATTAACTCATCCATACTAAATGGTTTGGTAATGTAATCATCTGCGCCAGCATTAAAGCCTTCAATAGTATCTTCTTTCATGCTTTTTGCAGTTAAAAAAATTATTGGCACATTTTTGTCGGTAACTCTAATATCTTTTGCTAATGTTAAGCCATCTTTAACTGGCATCATCACATCTAATAATAATAGGTCGTATGATTGTTTACAAAAAGCATCAAAGCCTTTTTTGCCATCGTTTGCTAACTTAACATCAAAGCCTTTTGCTTCTAAATATTCTTGTAGTAAGGTTCCTAAATTTGCGTCATCTTCTACTAACAGTACTTGTGTTTTAACGTTTTCCATAGTGCATTTAATCGTTTATTTTTCTGAATCTATTTTATAGGGCATCACAATTTTAAAGGTGCTCCCTTTTCCAATGTCGCTATTAACATTAATTGTGCCAAAATGCTTTTGCACTACGGCTAAAACATAGCTCAAGCCTAAGCCAAAGCCTTTTACGTTGTGAATATTGCCCGTTGGAACACGAAAAAATTTATCAAATATTTTTCGTTGGTTTTCCTTACTTATCCCAATTCCATTATCTTTTACGTTAATTTCTATTCCGTTTTTTGTATCGGTCGTTGTTAAAATAATATGTGGTTTTTCAATTGTGTACTTAATTGCATTATCAATTAGGTTAAAAATAATATTTGTTAAATGTACTTTGTCGGCATTTATTATGTGCTGCATAGCATTTAAATTTACCGTTAAGGTTCCTGTTTTTTGATCAATTAATAACTGCGTGCTATGTATGGCGTTGTTAATTATTTCGTGCACATCAACATCGCTCCGTTTTAATTTAAACTCACCTTTATCTAAAATGGAGGTTTGTAAAATACTTTCGACCAAAATGCTTAATCGTTTATTTTCGTCGCGAATCATTTTCACAAATCGTTGTTGTTTTTCGGGCGTTTTAGTAACGCTATCGTCGTTTAACATTTCTGATGCCAGTGATATGGTGCTTATTGGTGTTTTAAACTCGTGCGTCATATTACTTATAAAATCGTTTTTTATTTCGGATAACTTTTTTTGCTTTGATATGGTGTTAATTGTATAGTAAAATGCTAATATTAATATTAAAATAACCAGTGCCGATACTACCAGCATAACCCACATGGTTTGCAACAAATAGTTTTTTTGATTTGGAAAACTAACACTTAAATACTGCGGAGTTACAAACACATTATTGGGCGATAAATTTATTTTAAACACACAGCCCACCGAGTCGCAATCTTTTTGCGCTTCTTTATAATTTGTTTTTGAGTGCGCTGCATTTACTTGTGTTGATACCGAGTATATGTACTTTGCTTTAATGCCCCTTTCGGCAAACTCAAATCGTAAAATACTATCTAGTATTATTGAGTCTACTTTTGGCTTATAATCTTTGTATACATTTATGCTAATTAACTCATCAAACAAATCGTTAACCATTTCGGTTTTAGTTTGTAGTAATTCGTTGCGTAGTTTTTCAATATTGTTAGCTGTGCTTTTTGATGCACTTAACAACTCGTATGGTAAAAACTGATTTTGTGTGCCTAGCGAGTCGCCATAAAACTCGCGCTGTGTCATTCTACTGGTTACTACCCCGCACGAATCGGTACTAAATTCTTCAAAAATACGAACAGATACGTCGTTACCAGTTGGCGAGTTTAAACTTATAACACTTGGGCGCGTAACTCGCACACCTTGCTTACGTAGTTTTATTTTTTTTGCAATTTTATTAGCGGCACCAATTTTTTCGAGTTTATACGATGTAAGCTTTAATGCCTCGGTAACCGATTGTTCAAAATCTTCTTCCTTAAGTGTAATTGAACTTTTTATCCAATAAATTTGAATGGCTATAAGCGCTACCAAAGCAACGCCTACAAAAGTTGATATTACTCCTAAATTTAACTTAGTCATTATATCAAATGTAATAAAACAATTGTAGAGATTGGAAGAGGCTTAACTTTTTTTAACGAGAGAATAAATTACTAAGTGTAAAAATTAATTAACTACTAATTTTTGTTTAGATATTACTTCGTTTAAATTATTTTGCATTTCGATGTAATAAACGCCACGTTTTAAAGCGCTAACATTTACTGCGTGCACGTTAACACCAACTTCAATATTTTGCGTTTCGTTAATTACAGTATTTCCTAAAATATCATAAACAATAAAGTTGGCAAATCCATTTTTTTTGGAGTTTAAACGTATGTTAATTTCTGAGTTTGTAGGGTTTGGGTATATTGGCCAAGTACTCAGTGTTTCGCTATTGCCCTCGCCAATTGATACTATTTTAGTGTAACTATACACATTGTTTTCTTCAACCGATTTTAAACGGTAATAGGCTACTAAGCCTGCTTTTACATCGTAATCTTTATATTCGTAATTGCTCGGCGTGTTGTTTGCGTTTACGGCGGCAATTTGTTCAAAATTAATGCCATCGTACGAACGTTCAATTGTAAAGTACAGCATGTTTTGTTCCATAGCGGTGCTCCAAAATAAGGTGTTAATGTTATCTATTTTATCGCCATAAAAATCTTTAAAACCTATTGGTAAAATTGTTACGCAACTTATGTTACTTGAGCAGGTAGATAAAAATTGATACGCAGTATTTGCTAATGTAAAAGTGCTAGTACCTTCCATTGCAGTTAATGATGCTGAATTAGCAGGAACAAAAATAGTTCCATTATAATTATGCAAACCTAAAATAGCTTTTCCAGCATTTTGCGCAACACACGTTTTTTTATTTCTAATGTGAATTTCAATTTTAGAACTGTTTTCAAATAATTTTATTTGTGTAGCACCTCTACTGGCACTTGCAACACAAGATACCATTGGCACATCTTCCCAACTTATAATTGCTGTTCGGGTTGGTGTAGCACCAATTACTGTATACTGAATAACAGTTGTAGCAACAGTACTAGAAATAGGGCTTAAATCGTGCCAAGGAGCTAAAATAGCATTACGTGGCACATCGGTGCCAAAAACAGGGGCCTTACTTGTTATTGAAAAACCAGTAACTGCACCAGCACTTGCCGAGTTTGTTGCACGTATGTTTGGCAAACACGGTAATGTGGCAAATATAAACGATGAGTTATCGGATACGTAACCTCCGTTATAATAATTACCATCAAAACAAAACGGAAAAAAAGATATGTAGGATGATAAGCTATTATCGCCTGTTGCTGCCATAGATGGTCTTAAATTAACTCCAGTAAAAGCAACGGTTGCCGATGCTATGGTTGTGGCGGTGTAACCTAAATTACAAGCTGTATTTGCAGTAGTTGTGGGCGCAGAAGTAAGTCCTAAATTTAAACTGTAGGTGTTGCAGCCGTTGGCTGTACTTTGAGCATCAATAATTAAATAATATGTTTTATTAGCCTCAACCATATTTGTACAAGTTCCTATTGTATTAGTGTTTACAGGGCCAACGATAGAGTTTAGTAATATTGTGTTAGTTGTAACACAAACGCCTGTTGATGTTGGGCAACCATTGTATAACGACAGGCTTAAATTTTCGCCCGCTGGGGGCTGAGTTAATGTTGCGGTAAATGCTGAAGTTACAGTAGGGGTAAAAATATAAACAACATCTGAACCAATGTAATTAATTCCCGAACACGCATTTGTTATTGAACCTGTTGTAGCAGTAGTGTACAAATCATTACCTTGACCGCAAGTTGTTGATCCGCTATATGTTGCTGGAAACGCTGTTACCGAAAAACTACCAGCGCCCATGCCGCCTGGCCCAACAGATGCTGATATTGCTGCGGTGGTTACTGTGTTTGTAGTACAAATAACATCGCATTTAAAAAATTTAGGTGTACCGTTTACAATTGCAAATGTTTGATTAGAAGTACTAACGGGTGTTCCTATTAAAGTATAAGTACCAGCAATCGTATTGCAATGTGACCATTGATAATTAATGCCACAACCACCAGTGTTGCCAGTTAAACTTAGCGTTGTTGTAAAATCGCTACAACTAACCGATGGGGTTGCTTTTGCAGAGCCTGAAACTGGTATGCCACTACAGGTAATTGGTGTAAACCTATATAAGGCATTGTTAACGGGTCTGTTATTTAAAGTACTTGTTTCGACAGATGTTGAGGCGGATGGTGTATTGTCTATAGAAATAAAATCGCCAGTAATACCTCCCATTAAACCAATAGACGCGTTTGCAGAAGGAATAGGATCGGATTGAGTTCCTACATTATCTTGGCGATATTTAAATTCAATTACGTCAGTTGTTTCATATAATCGTAATTGAAAGGATATTCGAGATGTTGCTGTAAGGCCAGTATTGCCCCATTGCATGTTTAACCATTCAATAGTCATTATTCGATTAGGAGAAACTCCAGCGGTGTTATATCTTACAATACCAGTCCCTGTTAGTGTTTGTGTTCGTAATGCATCCCACAAAGGCGCAATAATGTTAGGTGTAGTAAAATTATTAGTAACGTTATCTAAATCATTATTCTTGTTTGGGCCAGAAGAGGTTGAAGACAATGCGGTGTTAAAGGAAATCCATCCGTTAGATGATATAACCAAAGATGGTTGAGTAACACAGCCATATTTAAATACAATAGGCATTGCAATTGCTGCAGTAATAAGGTCGAGTGAATTTGCGGGGTGTACCAAAACTGTTGCCGTTGTAATTGGGGCGTAAGCAACTGTTGGAGTTATGTTGGCAAACGTATAATACCCACCTACATTTTGCCCAACACTTTTTGCAAAAATGCTAATAAAAAATATGAGTAATATGTTTTTCATTACGGGGTGCAAAATTACAACAAAATTACAACAAAATTTATGCTTAAATTGTTAAAAACAGAACGTTATTACAAAGTAAAAAAACGTTATGTTTTTAGACTAATAGGGTTATATTTTAGTTAAATGTACAAATAATACACATTAATTACAATACCTGTAATTAATTTACATCTTTTAACTAAACCGTTTTTTTAAATAGTTAGCTAAAACTTTGTGTTTGTGTTCGAATACTAAATACATGATTAAGGCCAAAACATTAGATAGTACAATTACGAGGAATGTATTTATTAAAGGATTTTTTACTATAGTTAACATTAGTAACAATATGGGATAATGAATTATATATAACGAAAACGAATAATTACTTGGCCACTTTAACAAGTTAAAAGCAGATTCAATTTTTTTATTATCGTTTACTGTAAATAAAAACAACCCACAACAAAAAAACAATGCAAAATAAATAATAGCCCAACTACTTGCAAAGTAAAGGCTAATTAACGTTGTAATAAAAAACAGTGTAGTAAATATTGCACTCAATTTTATAATTAATTTATTGTTATAAAAGCGGTGTAATGCCCAATTTATAAAAACACCACTAAACCAAATTAATGGTAGGCCGTATCCAGCTCGCCCAGGTAATATAAGGTAGCCTACTACAAATGGCAATGTTAAAACCAATAATAATAAGTGTTTGTAATTGTATTTTTTAATGGGAATAAAAAATAGTAAGCCAAAAAACATATAGTGCCACCACTCAATAGATAATGACCACAAGGGTAAATTATCGCCTAAAAAACCTAAAAATTTATAGTGCGGGTTGTTTGGTAATCTATAAATTAATTGTTGTAAAACAGTGTTTTCTTGTTGCATAAACACATTAGCAAACAAATGGGTTATGTTAAGTGAGTAGGGCAATTTGCCAATTACTACAAGGTATATTAAGGCAAAAGTAACAATTATTAGTAGTGCTGGAATTAAGGTAATGTATATACGAGCAAACCTATCAATAACATAGTTTTTTAACCCATAATGAACACCTTTTAATTTTGTACTATAAGCAATAACAAAACCACTTAAAATAAAAAAAATTAATACTGCAAAGCTTGGTAAATTATGCAGTACTGAGTTTTTAAGAATAATGTTATTTAACGCTAGCGCATGCCCAATTAATACAATTTGAGAAGAAATTGCCCTTAAAAAATTTATAAAACTTGAGGCTGTTTTTGTTAACGTAAATGTGCTGTTGTTATTTGTAATCATTACAACAACATATATTATTTAATTATTTTTTCGGTTTGTATGTGCCCAACCTCATCAATTAAGGTTACAATAAATACACCACGTGCAAGTTCGGTTAAATCTAACTTAGTTAATTGCGCTTGCTCAATAGTTACATTAAATTGCTCAAACACAATTTTACCAGTTAAATCAATAATTGTAACTTGTTTTAAGTTGTGTGTTGAATTAAAAGATTTTAAATTAAGCGTGTTTTCGGTATAAAATGCCGATAAATCGCTTTCAAAAACTGATTGATTGATGCTACTTTTAGGTGTTTTTTTGCTTAAACGTAATGTGTAATCATTGTTAGTTTCATCTTTTGTTGCGTTTATAGCAATTGATGAATTTAACTCAAATTGTTTGCCTGTTTTAGTATTTTCTATCCAAGCATAACTGTAGTTTTCTAAATTAATAACCGATGGATTAATGTAATAAATGCCGTCTTCGGGAGTAAATAAAGTTAACGGTATTGTTACCTCATCATCGTTAGAATTAACGTTGTTGGTTATTAATTTTGCATCGCTATTGGTATTCATATAAATAGCTGGTGCGTTTAAATTGGGGCTTTTTAAATATAAGGCGTCAATATCTTGCTCATAATTTACGGTTGCTTTTGGTTCAAAATTAATCGTGTTTTCGTGATAAAACGGTAAGTTTGGTGATGATAAGGTAAGCTTAATGCCATAATTAGGCATAGTACGATAATAAGTTGTAGTGGTACTCAATTGTTTAGCTGATTCTAAAAAATTGATAGAAGCATTTGCACCACTTGCACCAACCCAAAAAGCTTGATGAGGTGGTATGGTAGCCGTTGAACCTAAATCTGTATAATTACCCGAGTTATCAAGCATTAAAATACTACCTGTAATGTTTGTGCGCGTACAATTACTAAAACTAACTGGGCAAGCAAAGGGGTTGCCAATTAAATTTAAACCTTTATATGCGCCAGCACCAGCCGTGTAACTTAGTTTTACTAATTTATTACCAAATGTAGGTACGCCAACAGTGCTTATTACTTTAGCGTCCCAATTTGTTTGATCATCTGCCAACCAAACCTGAAACCCCTTACCAACTGGCACAGCGGTTCCTGAACCTGTAATAACATTCCAAGTTGCTGTTGGCTCATTATAAGTTAATACCGAATTAAAGCCAGCCGCACTTCCGTCAACACCGCCAGGCCCATCAATACCATCATCGCCACCAATACCACTCATGTAAATTTCATCGTCCCAATCCATAATGGTTGTTGCGGCTACAGGCGCACACAAGTCGTGCCAACCCTTTACGCGATCCGAGATGTATTTTTGAATAATCATATTACCCGATATTGCACAGGTAGCATTAGCTCTTTTACCAATAAAAGCCGTAGTAAATTCATCGCTTAGCAATGTAACATTTCCGTTTGAGTTAAAATTACCGTTATTTATTACTAGCGAGTTTGATATTGATTGCGAGCTATTAACCGTTAAGCCTGCCGTGTTACTAAATAATAAGTTGTAAAAAAAACAATCGGTATTTCCGTCGATTGATTGTGCAGTTGTGCCATTAAACATAACCGTGGCTGTGTTACAAAACATACGGTCGTTGTTTGTAAAACTTTTTTGAATTCGCAATAAATTTGGGTACGCCCCTATTAAATCAAACGTGCCGCTACGGTTAAAAAATGATTCGGATACATTTAAAATACAGTTTAGTTGCACTGTTCCTGAGCAATTTATTTCAAGGTATTTAAAGGTTTCAACCCCTGTTCGCTTAATAATTTGATTACCATTACCATTAAAAGTAATTACACCTTGGTTAAGTAAATTTGTGTTTGCGTTATTGGTATAATTACCTCCAATGTTTAAATTAAAGTTTTTTAAATCGAGTACGTTTGCCGAGTTTGCATCTAACATTATGTCGTTTAAAACAGTTACATCACCTGTTAAACTTCGGGTAGCCACTGCCGTTAGTTGTAAATTATAATAAGTGGCGCTAGGTATAACTTTGCTACTACCATAAAACTGAACAGTGTTACTTGTTGCGGCGCAATTAAAGTTCATGTTGCCTAAAACGTTAGCCTCTACACGTAAAAATGCATTTGCACCGTTTACAAACGACGACGTGTTTTTTAAATTAATTGAAGCGGTTGTTAACTGTAAGCGACCTAAATTAGTAATTTTTGCAGAGTTATTTGCTGTAACTTGAGATGCCGCTGTTATTGATGTGGTTGCAGTTATGGTTAAGCTTGCCGATGCATACCAAGGCCCAGCATTTGTTACTAGTGAAGTTGATGAAAAAACAGCAGGTGCATTAAACGTTAAGCCGGTAAAAGCGCCAGATATAGTGCCTTGATTGGTGAAATTACCCGAACCTGTTAAGGCTTTTGAATTGAATTTTAATGTGCCACCACTTTGTACGGTTAACGATTTAAAATAATTTTGAGTGGCTGTTAGCGATACGCTGTTTGCGGTTTTAATAATCACATCATCATTTGCATCGGGTATACCATCTGCATCTGTACCGCCAGTAACCGACCAAGTGGTCGCTGTACTCCAGCCAGTAGATGCTTTGCTTGTAAATGTTGCGCTATATGCCGTAATTGAAAAAAACAAAACGGTTAAAAAAAGTAAATATCCTTTTTTCATGATTTTAAAATTTAATTATATTAATTTCTTCGGGCGTTAACCCAACGTAAATATATAAAATAAACCTCAGATTTACGCCATTTCACTATTAATTTTCTAATTAACTATAAAAACAAAAAAGAGAGCTTCTCGACTCTCTTTAAAAAATAACTGCAAGAAATCGCAAAAAATTAAACTGTTAAAATTTCTTTTTCTTTTTGCTCTAAATGTTTATCGCATTTGCCGCTAAAATCATCAATTAGAGCTTGCATTTTTGTTTCGCCACCTTTTGCTTCATCTTCGGGTAAACCAGCTTTTTGTAGGGCTTTAATTTTATCTATCGATTCTTTACGAATGGTACGCAAGCTAACTTTAGCATCTTCGCCAACCGATTTTGATGTTTTTACTAAATCCTTTCTTCTTTCTTCGGTTAATGGCGGCACAATAATGCGAATTAAAACACCATCGTTTTGTGGATTAAAACCCAAGTTTGCAGCTTGTATTGCTTTTTCTATTGGGGTTAACATGCCTTTTTCCCAAGGTTGCACTAAAATTGTGCGCGAATCTTGTGTGTTAACACTTGCTACATTGCTTAGCGGGGTGCGCGAACCATAATAATCAACCATTATAGAATCGAGCATGGTTGGGTTTGCTTTACCTGCTCGTATTTTTCCTAATTCTACCTCTAAGTGTGCAATGGTTTTTTCCATTTGTATTTTTGCACTATCTAAAACTGTTTTTATATCACTCATTTTGTTTTGTTTTTTGTAAAGATACTTTTTTAGTTAAATTTTTAAAATTAATTTATACCGCAACATCAGCTTTAATATGTGGGTGTGGTTCGTAGTTTTCTAAAGTAAAATCATCAATCGTAAAATCAAAAATAGAGTTAATTTCAGGGTTTAATTTCATTGTTGGTAACGGCTTTAACTCACGCGTTAGTTGTAGGTTTGCCTGCTCAATATGATTACTGTATAAATGCGCATCGCCTAAGGTGTGAACAAATTCGCCTAGCTGTAAATTACATACTTGTGCCACCATCATTGTTAAAACTGCATAAGATGCGATATTAAACGGTACACCTAAAAATATATCGGCGCTGCGTTGGTATAATTGGCAACTTAATTTACCGTTAGCAACATAAAACTGAAAAAAAGCATGGCAAGGTGGCAGTTTCATATTGTTAATGTCGGCAACATTCCAGGCGCTCACAATTAAGCGGCGCGAATCGGGATTGTTTTTAATCATATCAATTACTTGGGTTATTTGATCGATATGATTACCATTGGGTGTTGGCCAACTACGCCATTGATAGCCGTAAACTGGGCCAAGGTTTCCATCGGCATCTGCCCACTCGTCCCATATTTTAACGCCATTATCTTTTAAATACTTAATATTTGTATCGCCTTTTAAAAACCACAATAGTTCGTGAATAATTGATTTTGTGTGGCATTTTTTTGTGGTAACTAACGGAAAGCCATCGGCTAAATTAAAACGCATTTGATAACCAAAAACACTCACGGTTCCTGTTCCTGTTCTATCTTCTTTTTTTACACCTGTTGTTAAAACATGGCGCATTAAATCGTGATACTGTTTCATCTTAAAATAAAAATATTTTTGGTAAAAATAAAAATCCTTTCGAGTTAATGCGAAAGGACTTATTAATTGTTAGTTAACAAACTTGTTGTTTTGATTGGTTGCTGAGTTATTTAACCTTACTTACTTTTTTTGTTTTCGATGGCGTATTTTTTACGTCGTTAGCAACTGTTTTTGTTTTTGCAAAAAACTCTTCGGTTTCTTTTTTACTAGCTAGTTTGCCGTTTACAAACAATTCTTTTTCTTTTATTTTACCGTCTTTATCTTTATAAATCCACGGCCCAATTTTTTGTCCGTTTTTGTAATAACCAATTGCGGCGGCGTTGCCATTAGGATAATAATACGCGTTTTTGCCATCTAACACGCCATTTATATAATTGCCTTCGCCTTTTAATTGTGTTTTATTAAAGTATAATTTAAAAGGTCCGTCTTCTACATCGTTTTTATAATTACGTTCCTCGCTTACTAAACCATCTTGTAAAAAAACAAATGCTTTGCCGTTTTTTTTACCAAGTAAAAAAGTTTCTTGCGATATTTTTTTTCCTAAATCATCAAAATAAATCCAAACAGAATCTTTTAACTCGTTGGTGTATTTGCCAACTGCCATTTTTTTGCCAGTGGGGTGGTATAATGTTGAGTAAGAAGTTTTTCCGTTTTGTGCAAATATCATTTTAGCTTTAATACTATCGTTAGGATAATAGTATTTAAATAATCCTTGTGGCTTATCATCTTTAAACAAGCCCTCATAAATTATTTTTTTTGTTTTTTCATCTGTTTTTTTAAAATAACCTTGTTTTTTGCCAGTAGCATCAATAGTTTGGGAGTTAGCTTTTGAGTAGCTCAATACTATAAATAAAATTAAAATGAAGCGCATTATTGTTTTTTTAGATATAATTTTTTATGATGTAAAGTTACATTATCTCTTTAATATAAAAGGTTTTGTTATTGTTTTTTCTGAATTTTTAAGGGTTATAAAATACTCGCCATCTTTTAAGTGTTGAATATTTATAGTAAGCACCTCTTTACTACTACTTACTTTAAAAACAGATTGCCCTGTAGTATTTATTATTTCTATTAAATACAACTCGCTATTAAAAAAACTTGCATCAATAACTAACTTACCGTTTGTTGGGTTTGGATAAACGATTAGATTCTTTTTTGTAGCATTTAATGACGCAATACTTGCCAACACATTATTAAAAGTATCGGCAATGCAATTTAGCGAGTCGGTTACAATATAGTTTAATGAAGTAGCGGTATTGTTAACTAAAACACTTTGTGTGTATGCTGTTGAGTGTTGCCAATTATAGGTGCCAGGCCACGATGCGGTTAGTGTTTGCGAACCCAAACTAGTTAAATTTATTTTATTATTTACGTTTTTAAACATTGTAAAGCTATCATGTATTAAGCTATCTTCTTCTAAATAAAAAGCATCTAATCGGTTATTTTCTATTTCAAAAAACAATGCGCCTGTTTTACTTGCGTCCGAAAAATATTTTGAGTTGTGTGGGTAACTGCTTTGCACTGAACCAATTTTACCGGCTTCGCCAGCTACTATATAAACCGTTCCGTTATTTGTAAGCGTATCTTTAACGTAAGGGCAAGAGTTTTGGCTGCCATCATAAGTTGCACTGCTCGAATCAACGACATGTAATGTTTTATTAAAAGAAGTCTCAAGTCCATAATGACCTTTTTGTAACCACGAGCGTTCGTAGGTGTGGCTATGTCCATTAATAACTAAATCTACTCCGTATTTTTCTAATAATTTTGATAAGCGTTCTCTTATTAATACTAATTCGGTTTCGCTATCAGAGTTATGGCTTCCCATTGTAAATGGTGGGTGATGAAAATAAACTATTTTCCATAGGCTATTGTCTTGCTGCAAATCTTGCTGTAGCCAAGTGTATTGCGGGCCCAATGTATCCCAAATATGAAATGTGTTTAATTCAATGCCATAAGAATCTAACGAAACAAAATGAATGTTACCATAGTTATACGAATAAAACTCTTTGTGGTTAGATGCTAAGCCGCCTAACTCGCCTAACTGTGGTGTTTTAAAAATTGTGTAATAAGGTATTTGGTGGGTTAACGTTAAGTTGTAATCGTTAGCATAATCGTGATTACCTGGCGAAGGGTAAATACAACTATTCGGAAAATAAAAATTAGTTTTAAATGGGTTAAAAAAATTAGTTTGATATTCGCTTTCAAGGCCGTTTTCGTAGGCGTTATCACCTAAAAGTAGAATGCCATTTAAATGTTTTTTGTTGTAATACCCAATTGCTTTTTTTAAGTTGTATTGAGATTGGTAGCCTGAGCCGCAATCGCCCAAAGCCATAAAGCGCATTTTTTGTAAGGTATTGTTTTCGGGATTTGTTATAAAATAAAATGTATCTAAACAATTAATTGCGTTGGTAATATTAATGGTGTAATAATACTTTGTGTTTGCTTGCAAATTTGTAATTAATGCAAAATGCGTTGTTGTATCGGTAGTGTTTAAAAAAACAGAATTTAAATTTTGTTTAGTTAAACCATAACTAATTTTGGTAAACGTTAGCGAATCGGTATTATAACAAATGTAGGTTGATGCCTTACTTGTACTTTGTAAATAAGGACCTCGTGTTATTGTTTGGGAAACACACACATAAAATAAATTAAAAACAATAAGCGTGACTATAAAAAGTTTCATTAGATTTTTATTTGCTTTAAAAATAGCAAATAAAAAAGGCTGTTCGGTTAACGAACAGCCTTTTTTATAACAAAAACTCAAATTCAATTACTTAAGCATTTGCGGCCTCCTCTGCTAATAATGCAATAATTTTATTTTCAATTTCTAACATTAAATCGGGGTTTTCGGCAAAAATAGATTTAACCGAGTCGCGGCCTTGTCCTAGTTTTGTTTCTTCGTAGCTAAACCACGATCCACTTTTTTTAATGATTCCTTTATCAACACCAATGTCTATAATTTCGCCAACTTTACTAATTCCTTCTCCAAAAACGATGTCAAACTCGGCCATACGAAATGGTGGCGCTAATTTATTTTTAACAACCTTTACACGAGTTCGGTTTCCACTAACAACATCACCATCTTTAATTTGGCTTATTCTTCTAATATCTAAACGAACAGTTGCATAAAATTTTAATGCGTTACCGCCAGTTGTTGTTTCGGGGTTACCAAACATAATACCAATTTTTTCGCGTAATTGGTTAATAAAAATACAGCAGCAGCCTGTTTTATTAATTGTACCTGTTAGTTTACGAAGCGCTTGGCTCATTAATCTGGCTTGCAATCCCATGCGACTATCGCCCATTTCGCCTTCAATTTCGGCCTTGGGTGTTAAAGCAGCAACCGAGTCAATCACTACTAAATCAACAGCGCCCGAACGAATTAAATTATCTGCAATTTCTAAAGCTTGTTCGCCATTATCGGGCTGAGATATTAATAAACTTTTTGTATCAACGCCTAATTTTTCGGCATAAGTACGGTCAAATGCATGTTCTGCATCAATAATTGCGGCTATGCCTCCAGCTTTTTGTACGTTTGCAATTGCGTGTATTGCTAATGTTGTTTTACCCGACGATTCTGGGCCATAAATTTCTACAACTCTACCACGGGGTAAGCCTCCAATTCCTAATGCAATATCTAAGCCTAACGATCCTGTTGAGATTGAATCCATTGGTTCTACTTGCGAATCGCCTAACTTCATTACAGTGCCTTTACCGTAAGTTTTTTCTAATTTATCTAAGGTTAATTGTAATGCTTTTAATTTTTCGCTATTAACCGTTTTTTTTTCTAAGGTATCAACACCTTCTTCTGTTTTTTTTGCCATAACTATTTATTTTACTTTTAAATTACTTGTTTAGTGGTTTAAAAAATTAACTTCTAATTGTATGTTTTTTAACTCGATACAAATTTAAACGAAATAACAGGCAATGTGTTGCTATAAAATGTAGCATTGCTAAAAATTGTACTATTTATTGGTGTTTACGCGTAATTTATTTTTAATTTAATTGTTGGTTTTTTTAAATTTTAGACTTAAAACTAAAAAAAGTTTGCTTCAGTTACGAAACAAACTTTTTTTAGTGAGGTTAAAATTCAAAATTTATTTGCCCATCTTTATCTCTAAAATTATCGCCGTTTAGTTTTTCCATAGCTTTACGATGTAGTTCCATTGGCGACATTCCATTTTCACCAATTTGCTCATCTTCTTCGGTGTAATTTTCGTAAACAATTTCTTTAGGTTGGCGCAAATTAATTTCTTTTACTTTATACGACGTTAGTTTTTTTCCTTTGGCTTTCATATTCACCATTGGTGCAAACTCTACTAAATTAACTGCTTCATCAGCAATTACCTTATCTTTTTCTTTATTAAATTTAATATCAACCACGGGTAATATTTGTGATGTAATTAACTCAATGCGTGAATTTTCATTTTCAGTAATAATTAAAATTTTGGTAGTTGTGTTTTCTGGCGCAAAACGTTTAGTAATATATGTTTTACTTTCTCCATCAAAATAAATACACGAATAAACTAATTCGGGATAATATTTTTCGATTAAGATAATGTCTTCATCAAAATGATTTAATACATCAAACGTGTATAGTTTGTAAAACCCTTTACTTGTAACGGTTACAATTTTATCTTCGCCAGCAAATTTACCTAAATATGTTCCTTTGCTATCTCTGTTTAAACGGTGTACAGCATCATTAAACCAATAATCTTCGGCAGCTAATGTTGATGTGCCTTTTGTTTTTAATAATACTTTTTTAATCGCATATTTGGTAACAATATTTCCTGTTGAGGTTCTTCCTTTTACTGGAATTTCGGCAAAATCAATGTCTAGTTCAAATTTACGTAAGCCCGCAACTGGTTTTAAAATTACTTGCACTTTTTCGGCTTCGCCATTTGGGTTTATTGTAAACCAATGAACAGAAGAGTTTGCCGTACCTTTTGTTAAGTCGTATTCTTTTTCGCGAGTAACTCCTGTAACGTTAAAGCGCTTAATAAACGTTACACCTTTTGGTCCATCGGTATAAATCATATTATACGTGGTGCGCTCATCATTCTTTTTAAAAATGGCGATGTAAATAATGTCTTTACCAATAAATACTTTATCAGATACTTTAAATATTTTCATTTTACCATCTTTGGTAAAGGCAATAAAATCGTCTAAATCTGAGCAATCGCAAACAAACTCATCTTTTTTTAAACTCTTACCTGCAAATCCTTCTTCACGATTTACATATAATTTTTCGTTAGCCATTATAACTTCAGTAGCAACAATGGTTTCTAGCTCTTTAGTTTCTGTTTTACGTTCTCTGCCTGCGCCATATTTTTTCTTTAAGTTTTTAAAGTACTCAACAGCATAATCAATTAAATTTAATAAATGATTTTTTACAACGGCAATTTTATTATCTAACTCTTTCATGTGCTCCTCTGCTTTGATGCTATCAAAACGAGTAATACGAATCATTGGTATTTGAGTTAAGCGATGTAAATCTTCGTCGGTAATTTCTCTGATTAATTTTTTACGGTGTGGTTTAAAACATTCGTATAAATATTCAAATAAGGTCTCTTTGTTAGAGTATTTTTTAAAGTCGATATACATTTCTTCTTTAATAAATATTTTTTCTAACGAAGAAAAATGCCATTTTTCTTCTAACTCACTTTGCTCAATTTCTAACTCACGTTTTAATAACGCTAGTGTTTGATGAGTTGATATTTTTAAGATTTCACTAACTCCTACAAAACGAGGTTTTTTATCCTCAATAATACAAGCGTTTGGCGAGATACTTAATTCGCAATTAGTAAAAGCATATAAAGCGTCAATGGTTTTATCAGGAGAAATACCAGGCTGTAAATGAATTAATATTTCGACATTTTCGGAAGTGTTATCTTCTACTTTTTTAACTTTGATTTTTCCTTTATCATTTGCTGCAATAATCGAATCGATTAACGAGCCTGTTGTAGTACCAAAAGGAATTTCGGTAATGATTAATGTTTTAGAATTTAATTCTTTAACGCGCGCTCTTACTTTTACTTTACCGCCACGTAACCCATCTTTGTAATCACTAAAATCGGCAATGCCACCAGTTATAAAATCAGGAAAGATAACTGCTTTACGGCCGCGTAAAATTTGAATAGAGGCATCAATTAATTCATTGAAATTATGCGGTAAAATTTTAGTAGCTAAACCAACGGCAATACCTTCTACACCATGCGCTAATACTAACGGAAATTTAACTGGTAAAGTAATAGGCTCTTTATTACGACCATCGTAACTCACACCCCAATTAGTAGTTTTAGGATTAAAGATAATTTCTTGTCCTAATTTAGATAAACGAGCTTCGATGTAACGTGGAGCAGCAGCACTATCGCCTGTTAAAATATTACCCCAGTTACCCTGCATATCAATTAGCAAATCTTTTTGGCCGATAGCCACTAAAGCATCTCCAATACTGGCATCGCCGTGTGGGTGATACTTCATGGTATTACCAATTAAGTTAGCCACTTTGTTATAGCGACCATCTTCGAGTTCCCACATGCTATGTAAAATACGCCGCTGTACAGGTTTTAAACCATCTTCCATGGCTGGTACGGCACGCTCTAAAATTACATAACTAGCATAATCAATGAACCAAGTTTTAAACATACCCGATACATGCTTTACGGTGCTTAACTCGCTGTGTTCGTTATTTGTGTTTTCTTCCATTTTATTGTTTTGCAATTTTATTTTTGGGTAAAATTTGTTTTGCATTTAATGCCGTAACTACTTTTTTACCTGTTTTTTTCTCTAATTCTTTTAATGCTACTTTTGCAACATTACCGCCTTGTTTGGCCACTTTTTTACTCTCTTCAAAATCTTTTGGATTTACTGCTTGAGAAATATCTTTAGTTGATGCTTCGGCCAACATATTTAAAATTAGCTCGGTATTAGTCATATTGTCTCTCAGATTTTCTTTTTTTAAACCCTTCAAGATTTTATATTCTTTGGTTGTTTTGCCCGACCAAGCGTTTGTAATAATATCAGTAAGCGTTGCAAATTGTTGTCCTTCTTTTAAACCTCTTTTTTTCCATTCGTCGGTTAACTCTTTTCTGATTTCAATACTTTTTAAACGTTGATTAATCCAACTTTCAGAATAACCTAAATGTAAATATTGTTCTAAAGCTCTATCAATAGTAAGTTCAGGATCTTGCATTTCATCTAAGCGTTCGACACCTGTTTGCGCCAACCAAAGCTTAAAGGGTTCTGCCTTTGGCGATGGAATAGATTGAATTAAACGGAAAAGTTGCTCTGTATTTGCTACATCGGTCATTCTCATTTTACCGTCTAATGCAAGCATTTTCAAACTGTGACAGTTCGTCACGGTTTCATTTCCTTCTTCTTTAAGACGTTGTTTTAATTTTCTCCAATAAGCATTTGAATCTATACTTTGTGTTAGTACAGCAATTACATCAACAATAGAAAAATACCATTTCTCTTGGTCTTCGTTCCAAAGAGTTCTGATTTTTTTATCATCAAATAATTTTATGTCGTTTTGTTTTTCCATTTCTTAATCAAATTAATCCGCAACAGTTTTTATGTTTTTTACCTGATTTACACGGACAATCATCATTTCTACTTATTTTATTTTTCGGAAAAAATATATCCAAATCACTTGTTGTTTATCTAGCCTTAAATCTTCCGCTCACCACTATTTTATAAATAACAAAAATTAATAAGACAATAATTAATGTAGCTAATAACTTTCCCATTATAATTTTTCACTATTTCGTCAACTCTTCTTCTGCATCAACCTCAACACGTAAATTATCAATAATAAACTCTTGTCTGTCTTGTGTGTTTTTACCCATATAATAACTCAACAATTGCTGAATAGATGCTTGCTGATCTAACAATACTGGCTCTAAACGAATATCTTTTCCGATAAAGTGTTTAAATTCGTCTGGAGAAATTTCACCTAATCCCTTAAATCGCGTAATCTCTGGCTTAGGGCCTAATTTAGCAATGGCAGCTTTGCGTTCGTCTTCAGTATAACAATAAGCGGTTTCTTTTTTATTACGAACACGAAATAATGGTGTTTGTAAAATGTAAACGTGTCCGTTTTTAATTAAGTCAGGAAAAAATTGTAAGAAGAACGTCAACAACAATAAACGAATATGCATCCCATCCACATCGGCATCGGTAGCAACTACTACGTTATTGTATCTCAAATCGGCTAAACCGTCTTCAATATTTAAAGCAGCTTGTAGTAAATTGAACTCTTCGTTTTCGTAAACTATTTTTTTACCTAAACCAAATGAGTTTAATGGCTTACCTTTTAAACTAAATACAGCTTGTGTATTTACATCTCGTGTTTTAGTAATGGAACCACTTGCTGAATCTCCCTCACAAATAAATAAAGTAGTTTCGTGTGCACGAGGATTTTTAGAATCATCTAAATGCACACGGCAATCACGTAATTTTTTATTGTGTAAGTTCGATTTTTTAGCACGCTCACGCGCTAATTTTTGAATACCTGATAATTCTTTACGTTCACGTTCATTAGCAACAATCTTCGCTTCAATGGCACGAGCGGTTTCTGGATTTTTGTGTAAATAATTATCTAAATGTTGTTTGATAAAATCGTTTACAAACGAACGCATGGTTTGCCCGCCAGGTGCAACCTCTTGCGAACCTAATTTTGTTTTGGTTTGAGATTCGAACACAGGTTCCTGAACTCTAACTGAAACAGCCGCTACAATAGATTTACGAACATCAGCCGGATCAAAATCTTTTTTATAGAACTCACGGATCGTTTTTACAACAGCTTCTCTAAATGCGGCTTGATGTGTACCACCTTGTGTTGTATACTGACCATTTACATACGAATAATATTCTTCCGAATAATGTTCGTTACTATGCGTCATAGCTAATTCAATATCCTCTCCTTTTAAATGAATGATAGGATAAATAATTTCGCCTGTAATATTTTTTTCTAATAAGTCTTTTAAACCATTATCGGATTTATAAACTTGTCCGTTAAAAAATAAAGTTAAGCCTGTATTTAAAAACGCATAGTTCCATAACATCTTATCAATATATTCATGTATGTAATGGTATTTTTTAAAGATAGTATCATCTGGCCTAAACTCTACATACGTACCATTAGCTTCAGTTGTTTTTTCGAGCTTAGATTCTTTTACTAGATTACCACAAGAAAAATCGGCTGTTTTAGATTGTCCGTCGCGGAAAGCAGTTACTCTAAAATTAATTGACAAAGCATTTACTGCTTTTGTACCAACACCATTTAAACCAATTGATTTTTTAAAGGCATCGCTATCATATTTACCACCAGTGTTAATTTTAGAAACAACTTCCACCACTTTTCCTAAAGGAATACCACGGCCGTAATCTCGAATAGATACAGAACCGTCTTTCACAGCAACTTCTATCTTCTTCCCTGCTCCCATCATAAACTCATCAATGGAGTTATCCATCACCTCTTTGATGAGTACATAAATACCATCATCAAAGGCCGAACCGTCTCCGAGCTTACCAATATACATCCCCGGACGCATACGAATATGCTCTTTCCAATCGAGGGATTTAATACTGTCTTCGTTATAACTTGCTATTTCTTTTGCCATCTTTAATTAGTTTTTAATTTTTAGTTTTTAGTGATTAATACTCCTCACTAATCCCATTTAATTATTTCGTTTTTATTAAAAACTAATAACTAAACACTCAATATCATTCTAATCTCCATCCAATAAATTACCTAATCCACCTAAAATACCGCCCTCTTCTTTGCGACCACCAACGCTTCCAAACTGTAAAATACGACTAGCTAAACGGCTAATAGGTAATGTTTGAATCCAAACTTTACCAGGGCCTTGCAGCGATGCATAAAAAACGCCTTCGCCACCAAACAGTGTGTTTTTTACACCGCCAACAAATTGTATGTCGTAATTTACATCGCTTGTAAAGGCAACTATACAACCTGTATCAACTTTTAATACTTCGCCAGGTTGCAAATGTTTTTCAATAACATGTCCACCACTGTGTACAAAAGCCATGCCGTCGCCCTCTAACTTTTGCATAATAAAACCTTCGCCTCCAAACAATCCAGTACCTAGTTTTTTTTGAAATTCGATACCAATAGAAACACCTTTGGCCGCACATAAAAAACTATTTTTTTGGCAAATAATTTTGTTACCTAAGCGCGCCAAATCCATTGGAATAATTTTACCACAGTAAGGTGCTGCAAAGCTTACTTGCCGTTTTTGGCTAGAGGTGTTTGTGTATACAGTCATAAATAAATTTTCGCCAGTTAGCATTCGTTTACCAGCTGTAAATAATTTACTCATAAAGCCTGTGTTGTTACCATCGCCAAATAATGTTTGCATCGTAATTCCATCAGTCATCATCATAAAGCTACCTGGCTCTGCAATTACTGCTTCTTGTGGGTCAAGTTCAATTTCAACACATTGCATTTCTTCGCCGTGTAATTTGTAATCTATTTCGTGATTATTCATAATGTTTGTTTTTATACTGTTATTTTAAACAAATTCGCCAGTGTATAACTGGCGAGTTGTATGTGTTATACGTTAAATCTAAAGTGCATGACATCGCCATCGGCAACAACGTACTCTTTACCTTCAACACGTAGTTTACCGGCATCTCGGCAAGCCGACTCGGAACCAAGAGTTACAAAATCGTTATAGCTCATAACTTCGGCTCTAATAAATCCTTTTTCAAAATCGGTATGTATTACACCAGCTGCTTGCGGCGCTTTAAAACCTTTGTCAATTGTCCAAGCGCGAACTTCTTTAACACCAGCTGTAAAGTATGTTTGTAAGTTTAATAAGGTGTAGGCTTGTTTAATTAATTTATTAACTCCTGGCTCATCTAACCCCATTTCGCTTAAAAACATTTGTTTTTCTTCGTAGGTTTCTAACGATGAAATTTCACTTTCCATTTCGGCAGTAATTACTAAAATTTCAGCCCCTTCGCCTTTAACAGATTCTCTTACTGCATCAACATATTTATTGCCTGTTTTTGCCGATGCTTCATCTACATTACACACATACATAACAGGTTTAATGGTTAATAAGTGTAAATCTTCAATATAAGGTAACTCACTTTCCTCTAACACACAGGCTCGTGCAGAGTTACCGCTTTCTAAAGTTTCTTTTAATTTTGATGCTACAGAAAAAGCTTTAACCGCATCTTTATCATTACCAAGTTTGGCTGCTTTTTCAAACTTTTTTAATTTAACTTCAACCGCTTCTAAATCTTTTAATTGTAGTTCGGTATCAATAATTTCTTTATCGCGCACTGGGTTAACGTTTCCATCTACATGAATTATGTTGTCATCATCAAAACAACGTAATACGTGTAAAATGGCGTTACACTCGCGAATGTTTGCTAAAAATTTATTTCCTAAACCTTCGCCTTTACTTGCACCCTTTACTAAACCAGCTATGTCAACAATTTCTACGGTAGTTGGTTGTAATGCTTGTGGTTTAACTAACTCTGCTAATTTAGTTAAGCGTTCATCGGGCACTGTAATAATTCCTACATTAGGTTCAATTGTACAAAAAGGAAAATTTGCAGCTTGCGCCTTAGCGTTACTTAAACAATTAAATAAAGTTGATTTTCCTACATTGGGCAAGCCCACAATTCCACATTTTAAAGCCATTTTTTAATTTTTAATGAATTTGAGCTTTTTAAATTTCAATTTAAAAAGCTCAAATTCTGTAATTGTAAGTTGCGAATATACTAAAAACGAATGTTCGTGTTTGCTATTAATTATAGCAAAAACAAATCAGTTTTTAACAATTTAGTAAAATTATAGTTACTAATAAAATCCAATTTTACCAACTTTTAGAATTTTAATAGCGCTTAACAATTTATTGTTAAACTAATAATTTTGGCGGAGAGGGCGAGATTCGAACTCGCGGTGCCTTGCGGCACACAAACTTTCCAAGCTTGCACGTTCGGCCACTCTGACACCTCTCCTAAATAATTACTGTGTTATTATATGTTTTCTATTACTAATGCCGATGCACCACCGCCACCATTACAAATAGCTGCGGCACCATATTTGGCATTATTTTGTTTTAATACATTTATTAATGTTACAATAACACGTGCTCCACTACAACCTAAGGGGTGGCCTAACGATACAGCTCCACCATTTACATTTACTTTACTCGCATCTAAATTCATTAATTTTGCATTAGCTAAACCAACAACAGCAAATGCTTCGTTTAGTTCGTAATAGCTAATATCATCCATTTTTAACCCTGCTTTTTGCACTGCTTTTGGTAGTGCAATACTTGGGCTAGTAGTAAACCACTCGGGTGCTTGGGCAGCATCGGCAAAGCCTTTTATTTTAGCTAATGGTTTTAAACCTAGCTCATCTGCTTTTTCTTTACTCATTAAAATTAATGCTGCGGCACCATCATTCATCGTACTTGCGTTAGCCGCAGTAACAGTGCCGTCTTTTTGAAACACTGGCTTTAAGGTAGGTATTTTTTCAAAATTTACATTTTTGTATTCTTCGTCTTCGACAAATAAAATAGTTCCTTTTTTAGAAACAACTTCTACTGGCACAATTTCTTCGGCAAACTTTCCGTCATTCCAAGCTTTGGCCGAACGAGTGTATGATTCTATTGCAAAAGCATCTTGTTGTTCGCGTGTAAAATTCATTTCTTTTGCGCATAGCTCGGCACAATTACCCATAGGTACGTTGCCATACACATCGGTTAAACCATCTTTAGCTAAACCATCAATTACTGATCCGTTACCGTATTTAGCTCCCCATCGGTTGTTTTCTAAATAAAAAGGTACTTGACTCATGTTTTCCATTCCGCCAGCCACAACAATATCGGCATCGCCTAACATAATTGCTTGTGCGGCTAACGATATGGCTTTCATGCCACTAGCACAAACTTTATTTACTGTTGTGCAATTTACATTATCGGGTAAGCCAGCAAATTTAGCTGCTTGGCGCGCAGGAGCCTGCCCTAGGTTTGCTTGCAGTACCGATCCCATAAACACTTCATTTACTATTGAGGGATCTAATTTAATTCTCTCTAATGCGCCTTTAATCGCAATTGCGCCTAATTTAGTTGCAGATATGCCTGCTAATGTACCGCCAAATGATCCCATTGGCGTTCTTACTGCCGATACAATATATACTTCTTTACTCATGTTTTTTATTTTAAGATTTGAGCGCCAAATGTAGTATTTTGATTGAATTATTAACCCATTTTCATCTAAAAATTGATAAACATTTTTTTTAGTAATTAACAATTATTAATTTGAGTTGTTTGTGTTAATATTTAATAAAATTAACAGCAAACTTTTATTTAGGGAGCTGTAAAAACTATACATTTGTAGCCTTAAACTTTTATAATATGTTACTTAGAACCATTCTTTTTTTTATTTTTATTTTATTAGTTGAGCTGTATTTTATTCAATCAATTAAAACAATTTGCGCCGATTATACGCCTCATAAACGAAAAATAATTTACATAATTGCTTACACATCATTAGCTATTAATTTAGCTATTGCTGTTTTAGCTTTTGTTTATCCTCCTCCCGAATGGAATTTCTTTTTCAGATTTGTATCATCAATCTGTTTAATATTAGTTGTGTGTAAATTTTTTGGGTGTACTTTTTTATTAATTGATGATGTTATACGACTGTTTAGATGGATAGCCTCTTTTTTTACAAATACAGTCACTACAGATGCTACGGAAGGTATCCATAAAATTAGCAGATTAAAGTTTTTAAGTTATGTTGCTGTAACATTTACCGTAGTGCCCGCAATATCATTTTTATATGGTATGGTTCGTGGGGGTTACAAATTTAGGGTTCATAAGGTTAAAGTATCGTCGCCAAATTTACCTGAAGCGTTTAATGGTTTTAAAATTGCACATGTATCTGATATACATAGTGGAAGTTTTTTTAGCACCGAGCCTTTAATAAAAGCCTTTAATATGGTTTTAGAACAAAAGGCCGATGTAATATTTTTTACTGGCGATTTAGTAAATAACGAAGCCAGCGAAACTACGCCCCATTTAGAAACATATAAAATGCTTAAGGCTCCGTATGGCGTTTTTTCTACACTTGGTAATCACGATTATGGCGATTATAAACAATGGAATACACCCGAAGAAAAAGCTGAAAATTTAGAGGCATTAAAAAAAGTGCATCAAAATTCGGGTTGGCGTTTATTAATGAATGAACACGTTCCTTTAGAAAAAGATGGTCAAAAAATTGCCTTATTAGGTATTGAAAATTGGGGTGGCAAAGGTGGTTTTCCTAAATATGGTAAATTGGATAATGCGTTTGCTGGTACTGATGGCTACCCATTTAAAATATTATTATCGCACGATCCATCGCATTGGGATGTGCAAGTTAGCCAAGAAGCAAAATATAAAAATATTGATTTAACATTGAGCGGCCACACCCATGGCATGCAATTTGGAATTGAGATCCCTGGATTAAAATGGAGTCCTGTGCAGTATATGTACAAACATTGGGCTGGCTTGTATAAGCAAGATAATCAGTACTTGTATGTTAACCGTGGCTTAGGCTTTATTGGTTATCCTGGTCGCATTGGTATTTGGCCCGAAATTACTGTAATAGAATTAGTTAAAAGTTAAATAACACTGCTTTTTGTTTTTTTTGTTGCGCGGTTGATATACAACTAAAAATTTTAATATACTGTTTTTTGATTTTCGTAAACACAACATTGCTTATTCAAAAAAAGGGTAACGTTTGTTACCCTTTTAGTTTTTTATTTAGTTGGTTAGAAGTGGTAAATTACTTTAAACTACCAATCATATCTTCTGGGCGAACCCACAAATCAAACTGTTCGTTAGTTACATAGCCTAATTCAATTGCAGCTTCGCGCAGAGTTTTATTTCCTTTGTGGGCAGTTTTTGCAATTTTAGCTGATTTTTCATAACCTATATGAGTGTTTAATGCTGTTACCAACATTAACGAGTTTTCTAAATGTTTTTTAATCTCGGGTAAATTAGCGGTAATACCATCGCTACATTTCTCTGTGAAAGAAACACAAGCATCGCCAATTAATCGCGCAGACTGTAGAACGTTAACTGCAATTAAAGGCTTAAATACATTTAATTCGAAATGCCCGTTTAAGCCGCCAACCGTAGCTGCTACATCGTTACCAATTACTTGAGCACAAACCATCGTTAATGCTTCTGGTTGTGTTGGATTTACTTTTCCTGGCATAATGGATGAACCTGGTTCATTATCAGGAATAACAATCTCCCCTATTCCACAGCGTGGCCCTGATGATAACATACGAATATCATTAGCTATTTTAAATAAAGAAACAGCACTGCGTTTTAACGCACCGCTTAATTCAATCATTGCATCATGTGCTGCTAATGCTTCAAATTTGTTTGGAGCAGTTACAAAAGGTAAGCCTGTTAACTCAGCAATTTTTTTAGCCACTAATACATCATAGCCTTTTGGTGTGTTTAAGCCTGTGCCAACCGCTGTGCCACCTAATGCTAATTCTTTTACCGCTTCTAAAGCATTTTTTAAAGCACGAATGCTCATGTTAATTTGTTGCACATATCCACTAAACTCTTGCCCTAACGACAATGGCGTCGCATCCATAAAGTGAGTACGACCAGTTTTAATAATGCCATCAAACTCTTTTACTTTTTTAGCTAACGAATCGCGTAATTTCTCCATTCCCGGAATAGTGATTTCTACTACTTGCTTGTATGCCGCAATATGCATTGCTGTTGGGTAAGTATCGTTTGATGATTGAGATTTGTTTACATCATCATTTGGGTGTAATACTTTTGGCTCATCAGTTAAAGCACCACCCTGCATCACGTGTGCGCGGTATGCAATCACCTCATTAGCATTCATGTTACTTTGTGTACCCGAACCTGTTTGCCAAATTACTAAAGGAAATTGATCGTCTAATTTCTTAGCTAAAATTTCATCGCAGGCTTTAGCAATTAAGTCGCACTTTTCTTTTGATAAAACACCTAATTCGCAGTTAGCCATAGCTGCTGCTTTTTTAAGGTAACCAAAAGCATATATAATTTCCTTTGGCATACTAGCCTCAGGGCCTATTTTAAAGTTGTTACGAGAACGTTCTGTTTGTGCTCCCCAATAAACATGTGCCGGTACTTTTACCTCGCCCATTGTGTCTGTTTCAATTCTGAATTCCATAGTGATTAATTTTATATGTGCGAATTTAATAAAATAGCGTTTTCTTTTTTAAATTTAATTTAAAAAGTTTATAAATCACAAATGGCTGATTATCAGTTAATTGTGTGTTTTTTGTTTTCACTTTTATAATTAGTTAAAAAAGCACTTATTTTTATATCAAAAATTACTAAAAGATTATGACAGATTTATTTAGCACAATTAACGAAAACACAAACTTGTTACCATTTGATGGAACTGTAAATTATTTTGGAAAAATGTTTTCAAATCAACAATCTAGTAATTACTATAATAAATTATTTAATGAAATTGCTTGGGAAAATGACGAGGCGTTTGTATTTGGTAAACACATAATTACAGCCAGAAAAGTTGCTTGGTGTGGCGACAAAAATTATAATTACAGCTATTCGGGCACTACAAAATATGCGCTAATTTGGACAAAAGAATTACTCGAAATTAAAACTAGAATTGAAGCTTTAACAAATACAACTTACAACTCGTGCTTACTTAATTTATATCACAATGGCAAAGAGGCAATGGCTTGGCATAGTGACGATGAAAAATCTTTAGGTAAAAACACCTCTATTGCATCAGTAAGTTTTGGTGCCGAACGTTTTTTTGCATTTAAACATAAAAACAATAATGCAACAGTTAAAATTTTGTTACAACACGGAAGCTTATTAGTTATGAAAGATCAAACGCAAACAAATTGGCTACATCGTTTAACAATAAGCACTAAAATTAAAACGCCGCGAATAAATCTTACTTTCAGAACAATTGTAAATCAATAAAAAATTAACTGAACGGTTGTTGTGTAAATAGTTAGATTACAACTAAGTGTTAGTTTAAAAATGACTTAGTTGTTCAACCTCTATAACATCTCTTTTAAAAATAAAGTATTTTAAGTTTACTGGTACTAAGGGTAAAGTATTAGGTAAAAGTGTTGGGGTAAATTATTGGTGTTATAAACCTGTTGGTTATTGCATACACAACTATACGTTTTATAATTGATGCGTAGATAAATAAAGTGTTTGTATAATTACTTTTAAGTTTAACCCAACGAATTTTGATTTAATTAGTTTAATGTAAAACAAATAAATTATTGAAGCAATATATATTACTGTATTTGTTAAAATAATGAGTAACTCGTTAGCAACAAAAACTTAATTACGACATTAAACTTAAGTTATTCAATAGCATTAAACCTAAATCGCAAAAGCCCAACTAAAACTTTCTAGTTGGGCTTTTGTAATGTAATAAAATCGTGTTATTAAACAGATTAATTTATGCTATGCGTGTTTAAATATATAAATGGTGCTAGAATAAGAGTTTGCGTTTTTAGCTTTTAAGTTAGACTTTAATCCAACCCAAAACGCTTTTAATAAATTAACGCTACCTGTTTTATTTTTTTCACTTAACATGCTCACGTAAAAACTATCAAATTTCATTGGCTTTGTTTCTTGTAATTTAAACCCAGCTTTTTCAACCAATAGCTTCATTGTACTAAGTTCAAAATGATGTAGGTGTCTTGGAACATCGAAAGCAGCCCAGTGTTCTTTGTAGTGAAGGGCGTCGTAAGAAACATGATTTGGAACAGCGATAACTAAAACACCATCTTTATGTAATTTAGTTTTAAAAAACGAGAGGGTTTCTGCCATATCTGTCACGTGCTCTAAAACATGCCAAAGTGTTATTACATTAAATTTTTTATCGGCTATGTAGGTCTGTATTTTATCTTTACTACTAAACACATTTAAACCTAATGCGCTGGCAATACCTCTTGCCGAATCGTCTGGCTCTAAACCGTAGGCTTCCCATTTATCTTTAACCAAACTCGCTAAAAACATTCCTGTGCCACAACCATAATCCAAAACAGTTCCACGTGAAACAAAAGAGTTAATTAATTTAACTTTCTTTTTAAGGGTGTAAGACCGCACAGCATGATACAGTTTATTAATTACACCTTTTTTACTATTAGTGTGCGACACATAACTTTCGGCTTTATAGTAATTACCCAAAATTGAATCGGGAGGGCGAGGGTTTGTAAACTTAAAGCCACATCCCTTACAAGAAACAACATTAAATGTTTCTTGACTTACAGTATAATCTTTACACTGTAAAAAAAGTTCAAAGTTAGTTAAACCACATGCTGTACATTTCTCTATTATTTGCATAAGTATAATTATGTTTCACGTGAAACGTTAATGTTATTGTTATTGTTTTATATAATTTGATTTTAAAAGGGAATATATTCCTGTGTCGGTAAAGTTGTTGTTAAAAAAGTAGTTTTGTTTTATGTGTCCCTCTTTAATAAAGCCGTTTTTTAAAAGCAGGTTTTCTGATTTAAAATTTACTGGGTTTATTTGGGCTTCAATAGAGTGTAAATTCATTTGCGAAAATCCATAAGGTAAAACCACATTCATTGCCTCGCTACAAATACCCATTTGTTGAAACTCGGGCAACAAGGCATAACCCATTTCAGCACGGTAGTTTTTATCGTCAATTTTATAAAAAGCAATGTCTCCTATTAACTTAGTGGTGTTTTTTAAAGTAATTGCCCAAGCAATTTGCTTGCCTAAACTAATATTTATTTCTAACGAAACAATATAATTTATAGCAGATTTAATGTCGGGTAGGGGGTCTTTATCTAATGCTGCTGCTACAAATTTATTAGCCCTAAAGTTTAAAAAATCGTTCGCATCGTTTACAGTAATTCGCCTTAACAAAAGGCGTTCAGTAAATAAAGTAGGGAATGGGTTAAAGTTTAAGTTTAGCATTGTAAAGTGTTTCACGTGAAACTATCTACCTAAATGAACCAACAACACAGATATGTCAGCTGGGTTGATCCCTGAAATTCTGCTAGCTTGCCCGATAGTAAGGGGTTTAAGTTTTGATAATTTATCTTTAGCCTCCAACGATAGGCTATTAATTGCTTTATAATCAAAGTCGGATTTAATTTTATAATTCTCGAGCTTAGCTACTTTTTCGGCGCCTTCTTTTTCTCGCTCAATATAGCCTTCATATTTAATTAAAATTTCGGCCTGTTGTATTGAGTCGTCATCTAAATTTGAAATTAGTGTTTTAATGTCTAAACAATGTAAACCTAAATCTTTTATTGTTACATCGGGTCGAGTTAATACATTATTGTATCGTGTTTTTTGAGATAAGGGTGATGAATTTATTGATGCTAAATAAGGGTTTGCCTCATCGGGATTAGCGCTATTGTTTTTAAAATGCTTTATTACATTTTCATAATTAGCAATTTTTGCATTTACTAAATCTAAACGGTTTTGTTTAGCTAAACCAATAGAGTGGGAGCGAGCTGTTAAACGAACATCGGCATTATCTTGCCTTAATAACAACCTATATTCCGATCGCGATGTGAACATACGATAAGGTTCGTCGGTTCCTTTAGTAACTAAATCGTCTATTAAAACGCCAATATATGCTTCGTGACGCTGAAGTATAAACGGGTTACTTTGATTGATTTTTAAATGTGCATTTATACCCGCCATTTGTCCTTGGCAAGCGGCCTCTTCATAACCTGTTGTTCCGTTTATTTGACCTGCAAAATATAAGTTTTCAATTAACTTCGTTTCTAAAGTTAATTGTAATTGTGTTGGCGGAAAATAATCGTACTCAATTGCATAACCTGGTCGAAACATTTTTGCGTTCTCAAAACCAGGTATTAAGCGTAAGGCTTTATACTGAACATCTTCTGGTAAGGATGTTGAAAAACCATTAACATAAATTTCACACGTATTCCAGCCTTCTGGCTCAACAAATAGTTGATGCCTATCACGTTCAGAAAATCGCGTTACTTTATCTTCAATACTTGGGCAATAACGCGGACCTAAACCTTGAATTCGGCCTGCAAACATTGGCGATTTTTCGAAGCCTGTGCGAAGCATTTCATGAACTTTTTCGTTAGTATATGTAATGTGACACGGAATTTGTTTTTTAATTTTAGATTTATCAGAAAGGTGTTCGGCATAAAACGGTGATGTATTTGGTAGGTACGAAAATTTATCTATAGCAAGATCGCCTTCTTGCTCTTCCATCTTGCTATAATCTAATGTGCGGCCATCAATACGTGGCGGCGTGCCTGTTTTCATTCTACCATTTTCAAAACCTAAACTAACTAACTGCTCGGTAATTCCGTAACTAGCTGATTCTCCGCTTCTTCCGCCTCCAATTTGTTTTTCACCAATATGAATTAGGCCGTTTAAAAATGTGCCGCTTGTAATAACAACTGCTTTGGCCTTAAATTCAATTCCCATTCCTGTAACAACACCCTCAACACGCTTTCCGTCTTTTGATATAATTAAATTTCGACACATGTCTTGCCAAAAATCAACATTTGGTGTTTGTTCTAACATTTCGCGCCAGGTGGTAGCAAATAACATGCGATCGTTTTGTGTACGAGGGCTCCACATTGCGGGCCCTTTACTACGATTTAACATGCGAAACTGAATGGCGCTTTTATCAGAGACAATGCCGCTATAACCGCCAAGCGCATCAATTTCGCGAACTATTTGACCTTTTGCAATGCCGCCCATTGCAGGGTTGCAACTCATTTGTGCAATGGTTTGCATATTCATGGTTAGTAATAAAACCTTACTGCCTATATTGGCTGCTGCTGCTGCCGCTTCGCAACCTGCGTGGCCTGCGCCAACAACTATAACATCGTAATTAAATTGCATTTGGTGCAAAGGTACTGTAAATAATTTTACTTTTTATAAAGTGCATATTCCGATTAAATTGACCACCTGATTCCGATGCAAATTGACCATTGATTTTGCTGGCGAAGATTTTAAGTTCATTAGCTGTTTTGGTGGTTA
>JAYSUQ010000205.1:0-3484 GCA_043718985.1 Bacteroidota bacterium
GATGGCACAAGAGAAATAATACGTTTTGGAAACGATTGTAGTTCAATTGTATTATTTAATTGATCGGTAAAAAACATAATTTAAATTTCGAAATAAATACTGCATATTTACAACTATTTATAAAATGAATTCAACAATAAAAGCCCACTTGTATTTATTTTTAGCACAAGTAATTTATGCGTTAAATTACAGTATAGCTAAAGATTTAATGCCAACCTACCTTACGCCATTTGCTTTAGTACTTTTTAGAGTTAGTGGAGCCTGTATATTGTTTTGGACACTATCATTATTTTTACCGAAAGAAAAAATAGATGGTGCCGATTTAAAAAAAATAATGATACTAGCAATATTTGGTGTTGCGGTAAATCAACTGTTTTTTTTATGTGGGCTAAGCCTAACAACACCAATAAACTCAGCCATTATTATGGTAAGTAACCCAATTGCAGTTATGTTATTTACGTTAGTAGTTTTAAAAGAAAAATTAACCTCATTAAAATTATCGGGTTTAGCACTTGGTGTTATTGGCGCTGTTATTTTACTATTATTTAAAGCCAAAGGTGCCATTAGTTTTGGTAGCGAAACAATGGCAGGCGATTTAATGACCTTGGTAAACTCCCTATCGTGGGCAGTTTTTGTTGTTATGGCAAAACCATTAATGCAAAAGTACCAAACCGTTACAGTTATGAAATGGTTGTTTTTAGTTGGCTTAATTTACGTTATACCATTTTCGGCAAACGATATGTTACAAACCAATTTTAGTGGTTTTTTAAATCCTATTTATTATCATTTACCATTTATGAGTTTTACAGGCAATGTTTTATTTTCTGTTTTATTTGTTGTTATTGCAACTACGTTTTTTGCTTATTTATTAAATACATATGCATTAAAAACGTTAAGCTCATCGGTAGTAAGTATGTATATTTATTTTCAACCATTTTTAGCAACTATAATTGCCGTGTTATTAGGTAAGGATGAAATAACGCCCATAAAGCTGATATCAGCAGTGTTTATAGTAATGGGTGTTTATTTAGTTAGTAAAAAAAATAATGATAAAAAACTACAAAACACGTAAAAAATAAACTTATATTTAACTTGTAATTAACATACTTTTTCAATTTAAAAAATCAAAATAATGGTTCATATTTTATCTCAACAAAATTCTATTTTTAACCAATATGTTGCCGAGTTAAGAGACGTAACAATACAAAACGACAGCATGCGTTTTAGAAGAAATTTAGAACGGATGGGCGAAATTATGAGCTACGAAATTAGTAAAACATTAACTTACGAAAATCGCGAAACTAAAACACCACTAGGTATTGCGCAAACATCTCATTTAATTACACAACCTGTAATAGCTACTATTTTGCGGGCTGGTTTACCAATGCATTTAGGTGTTTTAAATTATTTTGATAAAGCCGAAAATGCATTTATTTCGGCTTATCGTCGCCACAAAAAAGATAATACATTTGATATTCACGTTGAGTATGTATCGAGCCCAAGTTTAGATGGCAAAGTATTAATATTATGCGACCCAATGATTGCAACTGGCGCATCAATTGTATTAGCATACAAAGCAATATTAGCAAAAGGTACGCCTGCACATGTTCATATTATATCGGCAATTAGTAGCAAACAAGGTGTTGATTATGTTAAAGCAAATATGCCATCACAAAATTTTACTATTTGGTGTGGAGCAATTGATGATGAGCTAACAGCGCATTCATACATTGTACCAGGATTGGGAGATGCAGGCGATTTAGCATTTGGCGAAAAAATTTAATTTACCTTGTACTTATTTTAAGTAATTAAAAAATGGATGGTTCTGAAATTGGTAAATTTATTTCGGCTGCATTGGCTTGTACAATTTCATTATCAAAAATAGGGATACCAAGTGTAATTGCTATTTACAAATACAATGTTGGTTTGGCTTTATTAAGCAGTTGTGTGGGTTCTGTTTTTGGAACTGTTTTTTTTACTTACTTATTTTCGGGCATACTAAAATGGTGGGAAAAATTAAAAGATAAATACTTTACATCAAAACATCCTAAAAAAGTATTTACAACTTTTAATCGCAGGGTCATAAAAATAAAACATCGCTTTGGTTTAAGTGGCATTGCAGTGTTAACGCCTATTTTTTTATCAATACCAATTGGGGCATTTTTGGCCGATCGTTTTTATAAAGACAAGAAAAAAGTAATTACCTATTTAAGTATATCGGCCATAATATGGTGCATTGTATTGTATTGTATTTACTTGTTTTTTTACGATTTATTTGTAACGTTTTAATGCTAAAAATTAAAACAAATTTAATTTAATTACACAGCCATAATCTACTTTTTGGTTCATTATTTCAGATAAAGGTTGTTTATTAATTATTGATAAACAGGTTCGTATAAACCCACCATGTGTAACAATTACTAAGTTTTTTAAATTTAAAGTCTGTATTTCATTCAAAAAAGTTGTTGTCCTAAACTTTAAATTCAAATAACTTTCGCCATTAGGGCAGGTTTCAACTTCATAATTATTCATCCACTTTGTTAAATCGGGTTCATAAATATCGTTCCAATTTTTAAGTTCCCAATCGCCAAAATTTAACTCTTTTAATCTATCATCCAAAATAATTTTAGTGTTTAATTTTTGGTGTAGTTGTGTTGCTAAATATAAACATCGCTTTAGCGGACTGGTGTAAATTGCGTTTACTGTATTTGGTAGTTGATTTAAAATTAAATTAAGTTCGGTATCAATTGGCATTTTAATATCAATATCGGAGTTGCCATAACAAATTCCTTTTTCAATATCGGGCGTTGTGTGCCTAATTAAATAAATCTCCATACCGTAATTAATCCAAGTAAAAATACAACTTCCATAATTTGTTGTGTGGCTCCAAGGCAATCGCCAGTGTAACCGCCAATCCATTTATTAAAATAATTACCTAGTAAAAAACGTATAAATATAATTGGAATAAAAATAAATACGCTTGCAAAATTAAAGTAAAATAAAAACGGAATTGGAATAAGTGTAATGATGAGTGCAATCCAAAAATTAATGTAATTAACATTATTAGCAACAGGTTTAGCTTTAGATGTATCGTTAATGCTAACATAGTTGTGAGTAAATATAAATGATGCGGCAACTAACCTACTAACACCATTAATAATAAGTAGCAAAATAAAAATTACTAAACTATAGTGTACAGTATTATTAAAATTTAATAAATTATTTAGTTTAAATTCATTATAAAAATTATTTTCAAATACAGAGCCAACTATATTAAACAAAATTAAAAAACAATAAAATTTAATAATTAAAAGCATAATCGTGCCAATGGCACCATAAGCACCAACACGGCTATCTTTCATGATATCTAATATTTTATCTTTTGTCCAACCGCCACCAAAACCATCACACATGTCGGCAAATCCATCTTCGTGAAAAGCACCTGTTGTTAATATTTGACCTACCATCATTAATAAAACAGCTA
>JAYSUQ010000206.1:0-31567 GCA_043718985.1 Bacteroidota bacterium
TGAGTTAAAATAAATATAATTTATTATTTGGCGTAAAATTGTTTTATTAAAACAATAAATAAGGTGAAATTAGCTTAAGTTTTTCTTCACTAAATACGCCAACATCTGCAAAATTTATATCGTTTAGTTTGCCATGTAGTGTTCTGTAATTAATTACAGCTTGTGCTTTACTATAATTAAAATAGGGGTGTTTTTTTAAGGTATTAATATCAATTACATTAATAGGTAAATAATCGATATTTTTTGGGTTAATACTTATTTGTTCGCTAAGGCTTATAAATAGGCTATCTGTTATTCCGTAAACTTCTTTTAACTGATTAATGTTATGAAAGCCGCCAAGCATACTGCGGTATTTAAGTATGCGCTTGGTAAATGCAGGTCCAATGCCTTTTAAATATACAATAGATAAACTATCGGCCGAGTTTAATTCGAGCAGTTCTTTTTTTGTTGTAAATTTTTCGTGCTGTTTTTTTTCGGGATACTTATTTTCAAACGTATCTTTGTTAAATTCTTTATATTGGTTTGGTATTAAAACATAAGGCAATAATTTTTCAAACAACTGTTCTGATAAACCATAAAGTTTTTTTAAGTCGGTTGGTTTAAAAAACTTACCTCCTTTGTTTCTAAAGTTTATTAATATGTTGGCCGTTTTATCTTTAAAGCCTAAGGTTATTGCTTCGTTTTTTGTTATGGTATTTGGGTTAAATACAAATAATTGTTTTGTAATTTCATTATCGTTTAATTTAGTAGTGTGGTTGTTATAGTTTGGCTTATCATATTTTGGTTCGTCTTCGTTGCTTGCAATAGTTGGTATAGCAACAATACTTATTGGCAATTGGCGTGTATAAAAATAGGGCATTGCTAATCGTAGGGCAAATAATACAAACACAAGTAAACATAAAACAAAAACACCGTTACGTTCTTGTTTATTAAAATGAAAATAATTATTTAACCGCCTAAATAATTTCATTAGTTTGTTTGTTTTGTTTTTTAAACAAGTAATAAACAGGTATACCAAGTGCAATAATTATTAAGCCCATACCTGTATTAAAGGTTTTGTAAACTAACAAATCAATACAAATTAACGATGTTGTTATAATGTAAATTGCAGGTATTAAAGGATATCCAAATGCCTTATAAGGCCTTTGTGCATTTGGCAATTTTTTACGTAAAACAAAAACACCTAAAATGGTAATGATGTAAAATAGTAGAGATGAAAATGTAGCATAATCTAACAAATCGCCATAAGAGCCACTTAAACATAATATAGAAGCCCACACCCCCTGAAACAGTAAGGCATTTGATGGCACATTAAATTTATTAAGTTTAGCTGTTTGCTTAAAAAATAAACCTTCTTTGGCCATTGATTGGAATAGGCGCGAGCCTGCTAAAATTAAACCATTGTTGCAACCAAATGTACTTACCATAATTAAAGCTGCCATTATGTATTTTGCAATTGCGCCAAATACAACAAATAATGCGGCTGTGCCTACTCTATCTTTTTGTGCAAACATAATACCTTGCTCGGCTATTGTTTGACCATTAACATTGCCACTAATTGGCAGCAAACACAAATAGGCTATGTTTGCTAAAATATAAATTATGGTTACAATACTTACGCCAAAAAATAATCCTAACGGTATGTTTTTTTTAGGATTATCTACCTCTGCAGCAATAAAAGTAACATTGTTCCAAGCATCACTACTAAACAACGACCCTATCATTGCAACTCCTAGTGCGCTTGCTAAAGCAACACCTGTTAGTGATGTAGGTAAAAATTGATTGTCATTAAAATTATCGGTTGGCTGATACGATTTTGCGTCCCAAGCATTTTGAATATTGTTATAAAACACATCGGTTGTAAAACCAAAATATATACCTACAATAATTAGTGTAAACAAAGCAATTAATTTTGCCGATGTAAATATGCGTTGTATTGCTTTTCCGTTTTCTATACCACGCGTATTAATAAACGTGAGTAAGGCTATTATGGTTATTGCTAACAATTGTGCCGAGGTTATTTTAAAATTTATAAGTTGTAATACTACATTACCTTCTTCAAAAAACGGAATAAACACACCAGTAAATTTAGCAAAGGCAACAGCAACAGCAGCAATAACACCCGTTTGTATTACTAAAAAAACTGTCCAGCCATAAACAAATGCAGTTAATTTTCCGAAGGCTTCTTTAATGTAAACAAATTGCCCGCCAGCTTGCGGCATCATTCCTGCTAACTCGCCATAACTTAATGCTGCAAACAATGTTAGCAAGCCCGATATAACCCACACTACTAACAACCAACCCGCACTTCCAACAGAGCGTGCAATATCCGAACTCACAATAAAAATTCCTGATCCAATCATAGAACCCGCTACTAATAAAGTAGTATCAAATAGGTTGAGCGTTTTTTTCATTTATTAAAATTGATTTTTGCTAATTTACTGTTTTTATGCAACACTATATTATAAGCCTAAAAGGCTTTGTTATAAAAATTAAGAATAACGTCGAATTTAAACTTAATTTTGCTTAGCTCACTATGTAGTAGTAGTCGTAAAATGAGTCGGTTGGTATGGGGTTGGTTGTGGGTATAAATAGTTTGTCTGTATTAGCATTGGTGTTAAAATTGGCAAACAACATGTAAACATTACCCGTTCATGTGGGTATTAAAATCAGGCAAAAAAGAAAGCTATCCATGTCAGCAAAAACCAACAAACACTTTATTCGTTAAAACAGATTTATTACTTCACAACTAATTATATTTTAATAACCATTAATAATATGTCATCAATTTGTTTAATATTTCCTTTGTAGTTATGGTAGGTGTCGGTAAATATTGTTTTTTGTTTACTTAATTCGTATTGATTGTTTTGTTGTATCATCTCTTTAACCCTACTGTTAAAAAACTTCTTTCTATCGGGGCCACCAATTTGATCAGGATAACCATCCGAATAAAAATATAATATGTCATTTTTTTGAAGTGCTATTTGATGGTTTACAAAGCCAACATCGTCTTTATACTGCAAACCTCCTATTGGTCGCTTGGTTCCTTTGTATTCAATTATTTCGTTGTTTCTAACTAAATATAAATGCCTATGTGCGCCTGCAAAATCAAGAGTGTTGTTTTTTAAATTAAACTTACAAAGCGCTATGTCCATACCATCGCGCGTATCTCTATTTTCTGCTTGCTTTAATGTTCGCTTTACTCCGTCGTGTAGCCCATCTAATAACAAAGCAGCGTTTGTTGTTTCGGGTTTTATTACAACTTCATTTAACACAAAATGCCCTATTACAGATAGCAATGCTCCAGGTACACCATGGCCAGTACAATCTACAGCTGCAACAAAAATATCGTCGCCGTTTTCGTATAACCACGGAAAATCGCCACTCACCTTATCTCTTGGTATATAAAGCATCATGGCTTCAGTAAACAATTCATTTAAATGTTTTTCTTGTGGTAAAATTGCTTTTTGTATGTTTTTTGCATAGTTAATGCTATCAAAAATTTGACGGTTTTTGGTTTCAATTACATCTTTTTGTTCTACAATTTCGTTATTAAACGTTGTTAATTGTGCATTAGCTTTTTCAATAATTTTTTTCTGTTTGCTGTTTCTTATAAATGCAACAACGGCTAAACCTAATAAACATAGTGCCAATGTAAAGCCTGCTAATAAAAGTTTTTGGCGAGCTTTGCTTTGTTGTGCATTTAGTTGTTCAATTTTTTTCTCTTCTTCTAGTTTATTTTTTTCTGAAAGAGATTTTAATTCGCTGTTTTTTTGTTTTTCAATATTTTCTTTCTCTTTCTCTAAAAACTGTGTTTGTTGTTTTTGCTTTTCGGCATTTAGTGTGGCAACCTCCAAGGTTTTATTTTGTATTTCAATTTGCCTTCTTGCAGCTAATAACGATTGTTCTGTTTTTTCTTTTAATAATATTTGTTGTTTTATTTCCGATTCTTTTTCTTGTTTTGCTTTTTCGGCTAATAGTCGCAACTGGGCTAATTCTAAATCTCTTTTTTCTTTTTCGTTAATGTCGTTTAAAATTCGTTTTTCATCTTTTTCACTTTCATAATTTAACTCTTGTTCGCGTTTGCTTTTCTCTAAATCAAAAGCACTTAGCTCACTCATTATTTTAGCATACTTGTTTTCGTTTTCTTGCGACTGGCGATAGTTACCTTCTTTGCTATCTATTTTAGATAAAATTAAATACGATTCAGCTAAGGTTGTTTTGTAGTTTTCTTTTTCCGAAATTTCTATTGCACTGTTTACATAATTTCTGGCTTCGTTAGTATTGTTTTGCAACATGTTTGATAACGCAATGTAGTTGTACGATTCGGCTATACCTTTTTTATTGTTACTTGCCTTATTAATGCCTAACGATTTTGTAAACAACACCTCAGCTTCAAAAAATTTATTTAAATAGGCGTAATTTACACCAAGGTTATTATTTACTTCGGGCCACTCAACACCATTTTTTTTAAGTAAATTATTTGCGTTTACTAGTGGCTCAATAGCATTTTGATACTGACCTAACTGCCTGTTTAAATACCCAATATTATTTAATGCTTGCGCTGCGTTAACCACATCGTTTTCTTTACTATAAATTTCATAAGCTTTGTTATGATAAGTAATTGCCTCTTGTTTTTTATTGTTTTTGGTTAATGCAAATGCTAGTTGCGAGTAATTGTTTGCCAAGGCTTTATTGTCGTTTGTTTTTGTACAACTTGCCGATAGTTCATTTAATTTTAAAATTAAATCGTCGTTAATTTTATTTAAAATAATACTTGTGTTAATGTAGCTGTCTAAATTTTTACACCAATAATCTGTTATTGTTTGTTTTGGTATTTCTGTAATTCCTTTTTGATAATATTCTAATGCTTTTAATTTGTTTTGATTGCCCGAATACAATACGCCCGTTTTATAATACACTTCTGATAGTTCGGATAACTTACCAGGCTCTTTAGTTTTAATAAAATACTGTAACGACAATGAGTTGCGTAATGTGTTTTGAAAATCATTTTTAATAAAATAATAATCGAGCAAGCACAAGTATGATTTTATTTTTAAATCGTTACTATTTTTAATTGTGTCTTTTGCTTTTTCGAGCTCAGCCATGTTATCTATAAGTGTTTTGTTGTTGGGTTGATTAATGTTTTTATACATAAAATCAATTAAATTAACAACTGGGTGGCTTGTTTGAGAAATGCTACTTAACGCAAAACATAAAATGGCAATTAGACTAAACTGTTTTTTCATTTAAATTTTTTATTGTTTTTAATTGTCATATGATTTAGGCATAAAACAGTCATCATTGGTTGTGTTTTTTCAACGATGGCTGTTTTATAATTAAATTCCTAATTTATACGTTAATCGTATGTTAAATTCTAGTTGTTGGTCGGGCAAAGGATTGTAACCATTTGTAAACGCGGCAACATAATAATGTTTTTGGTTTAATAAATTATTTACACTTAAATCTATTCGCAATTGCGGCATAAATAATCCTGTTTTAGAAACAGATAGATTTAATAAACTTGTTGGGTTAAATGTTTTTAACTCTAACACAGTAAAAATAGAGTCGGTGTAAACAAAACTTTTACGCATAGCAGTATAAACATAATTAACACCAAGCCTCCATTTTTTTGGTAAGTTAACGCTTATATAACCTGTAGCTTTATAACGAGGCGCTGCAGCTAACTCTTTGGTTTGTAAGGTGTCAATAAATGTTTCGGGTATTTCGTTTTTATAATTGTAGTAGGTGCTAAAATTTGCCTGTGCATTTATTGTTTTTGTTTTTATAACAACTTCGGCTTCGGCGCCTCTGTTATAAATTAATGGTTTGTTGTTAAAACTTTCCGAGGCTGTTAAATTATCATAAGCAAACACTATGGGATTTCGTATTTGATTATCAAATACATTTACATTAAATGATAAGGTGTTATTTAATTTAAAGCCTGCTTCTAATTCTATTACCTGAATGTTTTCGGGTTTAATAACTCCATTGGGCGCGGCATTAATATTTTGAATAGTTGGTGTTTTAAATGCTTGGCTATATAATGCTTTAATATGAAATAATTTGAACGCTTTTGTAATAGCAATACGGGGCACAAATGCTGGCGCAACGGCACTATGGTCGTCGTAACGAGCACCAACGGTAACATTTGCAAATTTTGTAAATACTTGTACCTCTGCAAAGGCAGATACATCACTAAATTTAATTACGTTACTGCTATCATAAAAGGTAATAGCATGGTTTTGATAGCGCGATTTATCTATGTAATAATTACCCCCAACCGAAAACAATAAATTATTGTTTGGCGAAAAATAAGCCCCCAACTTTGCATCTAACCTGTTGTTAATAGCTGTTAAAGGGTCGTTGTTGGTTCTATTACCATCATAATAATTCCAAGGTAAGTGCCACTTGTATGTAAACTCGGGCTTTATGCTTATTTTTTTTGTTGGTTTAATCGTATAACTCACATTATTAATTATGTTTTTCATAATAACTTTTGATGGGTTATCAGAAACATCTAATAAATAATTGTCGTAAATTAAATTGTAATTAAAGTTTTTAAATTGAAACGATGATATAAATCCCTCGTTGCTCATGCTTGTGCTATCTTTGTAATTTAAAATTGAATCTTGCCTATCTTTATCAATCAAATTACTTTGAGTAGATTGATTAGCGTAACCCGAAAAATTATAAATTGCACCATTATTAAATTTATGATTAAAGTTAACAGCAAACGCTTTATTTGTAAAAGCTTTATTAGAGTAGCCTGTTTTTACTGCCAACTCAATGCCATCGTTATATTTACATGTTTTAGTTATAATGTTAATTACCGCTAACGATGCCACACCGCCGTATATTGTTGAGCCTGGCCCACGTACTATTTCAATTTTTTCAATGATTTCTAACGGAAAATGATTTTTAAACGCAAATGTTCCATAACCAGTTTCGTTCATTTGCATACCGTTTATCATTACCAAAGCCTTTCCTTCAAAGGCCCAATTTCCTCGCACAATTAATCCTATCACATCATCAACATCTCTTCCAAAATCTAATCCTGGTACTAATCGTAACAAATCAATTAAATCGCGGGCGCCCGAGTTTATAATAAAATCATTATCAATAACCGAAATAATACCTGGTATCTCTCTAATTTTAGCATCTCTAAACGAGCCAATACTAGCGGTTTGTTCCGATACTTCGGCACTTTTTAAATTAAGTAATTCTTTAACGTTTGCTTTAAATAGTTTAGCTGTATCTATTTGCGCTAAGGATAATAAAGGTGCTAAAAAAATTAAAAAAAGTAGTCGTTGGTACATAGTATTTGTTTGTTTCGGGCGAATGTATCTGTATCAATTGTTAAAAAACGTTTGTCGGTTTTTGTTTTATTCACATTAACATTGTTTATAAAGTCAATTAATATTTGTTGCAACGCATAAAAAAACCAGTTAAAAATTTAACTGGTTTTTTTATTTTAACAACTACTTTTTATTAAAACGATACTATTTTTATGCCAATCGTAAATGGTGTTAAGGCAATGCCTTTACCGCTTTCAAATAAATTTGTTAGTGCATAAGTGCCAAACACAGTAATTTTTTTATAGCCAACACTTGCGTGAGCACTCACTCTAAAAGCGTTAATGTTATAATCATCTTTACGAACAATTTTTATATCGTTTGAGTTTAGCTCTAAAATTTGGCGTGTGCGCGATCCTAACTTGTAGCCACCAATAACCCCTAGTGCAATATGAAAAGCCTTATCGGCATTTTTATTTGTGTTAAATTCAAACAACAATGGCACATTTATAAACGTGGTTTTAAGTTTATTTTTTTTATAATTATAAATGCCACTCGTATCTATTTTACCAAATGTAAAACTACTATCGGGGTTTAGTGTTGTTTTGTTGGCAAACTGATAGTGGCTCCACTCAAAGCCTATACCGGTAACAAGGTTAACGTAGTTTTTATATAAATGAATATCTTTTTCAAAATTTAACTGAAAATTTAACGACTTACCATAATTTAAATTCATATAGTTTTGTGGTTTTGGCAATGTTGTGCTACCATTAAACAATAAACCATTAACACCCATTGCAAAACCACCCCAATGATGAAACTCATCGTTGTCAACTCTTTTTGTAACCTCATCAATAGCATCTCTATCTTTATTAATAATAATAATTTTTCGTTTACCAAAATTAATGCTGGTCGAGTCTTTTCCATTTTTATCTTGTTGTGATTTTTCACCATCAATTACATTAGCAATAATAGATGATGTTGATGCCTCTGCACTCACATCTTTTGGATTGCCTTTAAATTTTATAGTACTTGCGCCTGTTGCATTTGCCAATATGCGTTCGTTAACCATTACTTTAGCCGTAGATGCGCCCGACGCTTTAATAACACTTGTGTTTGTATTTAACTTATAGGCTTTTAGTGTTGATGCGCCACTTATAGTAGTGTGTAACGTTTTAGCGCTTCCCTCTAATGTAATAGTTGATGCGCCACTTTGTAAAACATTAATTGCATTAGCATTACTTTTTAAATTAAGTGTACTAGCGCCCGATACATTAATTGATAAACTATCAACAATAATAGCATTTGCCGATATAATTTTTGATGCGCCACTACATAAAATATCTGAAAGTTTATTGTTACTTACATAAATACTATATCCGTTTTTAAAATCATCTGTCAATTTAATTATTAAAGTTTCGTTTTCAACTTTTGCAAACACGTTATTTATTTCGTCGTCGTTTGCCTCTATTTTTAAACTTAATGTATCGCTTTGTCGGTAATTAATAATTGCAGTTCCCGAAACTTCAATTTTTTTAAATGACGAAATATCAATCAATTTTTGAGTTTGTGCATTACTAAGTAATGCGATAAACATTGTTGCTGTTGTTATAATTATTTTTTTCATAGTTATTGTTTTTTAATTTAATGCTCTTTATCAGATTTATACATAAGACGCATACAATCATTAAAAAGTTACAGTAAATTAAATTATTTTAAAAATAATTGTTACATATCGGCATAAGCAATACTTAATACCGATAGTTTAATGTTTGGAATTTGCAAAAGCGTTTGGCAACAAGCCTCAATGGTTGCTCCTGTTGTTACAACATCATCAACCACTAAAAGGTGTTTGTTTTCAAGTACTTCAATTTGCTTTAACTCAAATACGTCTTCCACATTTTGCCAACGTTCAAACTTGTTTTTTTTGGTTTGTGTTTCTGTAAAATCTTTTCGTAATAATGTAGTTGTGTTTAACTCAATATTTAAACCTTGGGCTAGTCCTGTTGCAAACTCTTCGCTTTGATTAAAACCCCGTTGCTTTAATTTTTGTACGTGTAGTGGCACTGGTATTATTGCATTTACTGTGGCTATAACATCATTCTCTATTAAATCTTTAGCATACCAGTTTCCAATTAATGTGGCTAACTCGGTATTGCTTTTATATTTTATAGAATGCAGCATTTGTTGTATGCCGCCTTTTTTTTGAAATAGGTAAAAACTAGATGCTAGTTCTAAATTTACACGTCCATAAAACAAACTAGCAACAGGGTTGTTGTTTTGTTTATGAAAATTTGTTTTTGGTAAATTTATATAACACTTGTTACACACTTGCTCCTCGTGTTTAAATAAATTATTGCCACACGCAACACAATTTCGAGGATATATAAGTGCTAAAAAATCGGAAAACATAAGGGTGTTTTTTGTTTTATATAACAACAATTAAAACCCTAAATTAAAGCCCATTTGAATAATTGGATTTGGATAAGGCGATAAAAGTGTTTGATTAACATTATAAAAAATCATCATTACAAAACTTCCATTATCGCTAATTGGTTGTTTGTAACCGCCGCCCACTAATACATTATCGGTCCAAGCTCTTGCATCTAATTTATAATTGTTTGTGTAATTTGGCACATTAATTCTATCCCAACCAGCTTGCAAAAAAATGTTTTCTAATACCTGATACCTAGCAAAGGTATTACCTCCATAAATTGATGTGCTATACTTTGAGCCATTTTGAGATACACTGTAATAATTATAAATAGCGCCTACACCTGCCGATAATTTTTCTGTAATGTGGCAACCCACAATTGGAGATAGATTTACAAACGTTGTTGTACCAAACCAAGCGCCTACGGTGCCTCCATAGTACAACCTGTCTTCAAACGAATCGTATTGTTTTTGATCGTTTTTTGGCGCTGTTGTATAGCTATTTTGCGATAATGCGTAACTAGCGCTAATAATACATAATATCGTTATTAATTTTACCATGTTACTTTACCTCTTCGTAATCAACACATTCGGCATCTTTAATATCATACTTTGGTTGGCCATTTGTAGTTGTTTGTATGGTAACCTTTCCTTTTTGGTTTGATTGGTTGTTGTTTATTGGATTTGATTTTACTTTTGATACTGCTTTAAACGCTTCGTATATTTTGTAAATAATCCAAACTGTTATAATGGTCCAAATAATATCTCGCACTGTACTAATTTTTATTACCACAAAGGTATTGCTTTTATATAAATAAATTAATAATTAACAAAATTTGATAAATAAAAAACCCTCGATGTATTCGAGGGTTTTTTAAATTTATGTACTATGTTTAACTTACTCTATGCTTTCAGAGTTTTCTTCGTTACTAACAGCTGGCTTGTATAATGGCTTGTCAGATTTCGGTGCGTTAGGATCAACGTAATCCCAATTAACAATACGAAAAACGGTACGACGATTTTTTTGGTGCAACGCCTCTTTCTCTTCTTTAGTTTTAGCTTTGTTAATTACAACATCTTTAACTAATAATTTTTTCTCGCCCCAACCTTTACTCATTAATCGCTCTAATGGTATTTTCTTTTCAATGTTTAAATACTCAACACACGATTTAGCACGCTCTTCAGATAGTTTTTGATTGGCTACATCACTACCACGGCTATCTGTATGTGCCTGTAATTCAATAACAATTGTAGGGTTATCAATTAAAGTTTGGTATAAAAAGTTTAATGAGTCTTTTGATTCTGGACGCAATGTTGCTTTTCCTAAATCGTATTGTACTGCTGGAAAACGAATTTCATCTAATACTGGATCTGATGTAAAGTCTTTTAAAAAGTCTTTCGATTCGTTGTTATCTACCGTTGTTAATTTTCCCACATCTTTATTAGCTAAAAAGCCTTTTTTAAATGTTTGCGATACAGTTGATTTATCTGTAGCTAAAGTAACTTCGTACGATACGTTTTCTTTTAATTTGAATGCGTATTTACCATCTGCCGCTGTTTTAACTTCAAACATATCTCCGTTAGAACCTTTTAAATGAATGATGGCATTTTGTACAGGCTCGTTGTTTTTAGAATCTACAACAGTACCGCTCAAATTAAATAATAATGGTGGTAACACAAACGACCAAATATCATCGCTTCCTTTTCCGCCTTCGCGATTAGAAGTAAAATAACCTCTCATTTTTTTACCTTCAAACACAATACCAAAATCATCTCCTGCCGAGTTCATAGGAAATTTTAAATTTTCGGGGGCTTTAGCAAATTTACCGCCAGCATCTTTTTCTGTTTTAAAAATATCTAATCCACCCATACCTAAATGTGTGTTTGATGAAAAATATAATGTTTTATCGTCTTCTGCAATGTAAGGATACATTTCATCACCAACCGTATTAACGGTAGGCCCTAAATTTACTGGTTGCCCCCACGCTTTTGCTTTTTTATCGTACGAACTCATCCAGATATCTTTTCCACCATAACCACCGCTTAATTTAGATGTAAAATATAATACATCGCCAGTTGAGTTAATAGTAGGGTGTGCAAACGCAACAGTATCAGTACAAAAAGGTAACAATTCTGGTTCTGCCCAAGATGGCCCTTGTTTTTTACAAACATACAATTGGCATTTAAACTGTTTTCCTTTTCCTTCTGGGCAACGTGTCATAAACATTACATCGCCTTTTCTAGATACAGCAACAGATGCCTCGTTCATTTTAGATACAATAGTAGTTCCTAATGGACCTGGCGTGCTCCATTTTCCGTTTTTATCTAATTTTGTTTCGTATAAATCGGAGTGGTTTTGGCCAGTTGTAACATCAATAGAACCTGTAGCGCCTTGACGGGTTGATGTAAAAATTAACGAGTTAAATTTTTTATCAGCATATGCTGGGCTAAAATCACTTTCCTTAGAGTTGATTAAGGCCATGTTTTCAACTTTTAAGCGAGTTTCTGGGGTGTTTTTTGCATCTTTCCATTGTTGGGCTAATTCGCAAGATTTTACACCGGCTTCTCCGCGAGGATCCGAAGACATTTCCTTTTTGTAGTTATTGTATTCAACAATAGCTTCAGGATATTTCATTTGTGCTTTTAAACAATCAGCTAATTTTAAAGTAGCAATCGGATCAGGATACTTTGCTTTAATTGCTTTGCTATAATACGTTTCGGCAGCTTTTAAATCGTTAATTTCATGATAAGCATCGGCTGTGCGGTATAAAATTTTAGCTTTTGCATCGGCTTTTTTAACTTTAGTGTATGCTTGTTTATACAACTCAATAGCGTTAAAATATTGATGGTTATCGTATGCGACATCAGCATCTTTTAAAAAGTTTTTTTGCGCATTTATTGAAAATGCAAACGCGATAACAGCAGTAGTGGTTAAGGCAAATTTTTTGAAGTTTTTCATAGATAGTTTAAACTTTATACGGCGCTAATATATATATATATATTTAAAATAACGAACTTAACATTAAATAAAACAACATTAATTCGTAATTTATAGGTAAAAAGGGGTGTTTAATTGCTAAAATTGTTCGATAAGTTTAGTTTAAAGAAACAATTAGCGTGTTAAGCGACCTAAACTAGTAGTTTTTTAAACTCCTCAAGTTCACTTTCTAATGGGGATTTTGCCGATGTAAATAATTTTTCGATAATTAAAAAATTAGATTCGATTAACGAAATGGGCGTTTTTGTAACCGACATTGTTTCTATTTCTTTTAAATATTTTGCCGCATCATTCATTCCTAGGGTTAAAAACAATCCCTTCATACTGTGCGATGTGATTTTTATTTTCTGAAAATCTTCTTCTGCAATATCTTGCTTTAGTTGGTGAATAAAATCGGGGGTATCGGTTAAAAAAGTGTTTATCATGTCAACTAAAAAAACATAATCGCCATCGGCATGGTCTTTTAAATACGTTAAATCGTAAAGTTGATTTGATAAATTTACTACGTTTGATAAATTATTTACTGGCTTTAATAAATTTTTTGATGTTAATTGTAAGATAGCGTTTCTTAAAAAATCGGGATTAAACGGTTTTGATATGTAGGTGTTCATTCCCAAACTCACACACTTTTCTGCCTCTTCTTGCGATGCATGTGCTGTAAGTGCAATAATTGGAATGGTTGATTTAACAACGTTTTCAAAAGCTCTAATGTGTTGTGTTGTTGTGTAGCCATCCATTTCGGGCATTTGAATATCCATTAAAATAATATCAAACGTATTTGTTTTGTGAAGCTCTAAAGCCTCAACGCCATTATTAGCAATGCTTAATTGATAACCCCACTTTTCGACAATTTTTTTAACTAAGCGTTGATTAAGCAAAGTATCTTCAACCAACAAAATATTTAAGTTTTTATTTTTATCAAAAACAATGTTATTAAATGTTGCAAATTCTAATTTGTTTGATTTTATAATGCGTCCGTTATCTATTTCAAATTTTAAATAAAATGTAAATGTCGAACCCTTTCCTTCTTCGCTTTTAACACTAACGTTGCCGCCTTGCAGTTTTAAAAGGTTTTTAACAATGGTTAGCCCTAAGCCAGTACCACCAAAACGCCTGGTTGTTTCTGATGAGGCTTGCGAAAAACTTTCAAACACTTCGTCGAGTTTATTGTTAGCTATGCCAATGCCCGTATCTTTAATTTCGAATTCGCACAAGGCATATTCTTTATTTGTTTCAATTAACTTGCTTGTTAAATTAACAAAGCCCTTATCGGTAAATTTAACGGCATTGCCTAATAGGTTTAAAACTATTTGATTAAAGCGAGCGGCATCGCCAACTAAGTTTTTAGGTATGGTTTTATCGTGATTAAAATTAATGCTAATGTTTTTTTCATCGGCCTTAAATTTAACAAGTTCTATTGCCGATGTTAAGGCTTGCTCTATGTTTAAATCTTCGGCATTAAAGGTAAATTTTCCTGCTTCAATTTTCGATAAATCTAAAATATCATTTATAATTACTAATAGGTTTTTACCAGCAAAATCAATCGATTCAACATACTCTTGTTGGTCTTTATTTAACGGCGTGTCTTTTAACAACGTTTGAAAACCAATAATAGCATTTAACGGTGTTCTTATTTCGTGACTCATGCTAGCCAAAAATTGGTCTTTTGCTAATTTAGATTGCTCGGCCAAAGCGGTAGCAGCTATTAATTGTTCGTTTCTTTCTTCTAGTTTTTCGGTTCGGCTTTTAACGCGTGCCTCTAGTTGGTTGTTTGTTTCACTTAAGTCGTTTGAGTGGTTTTCTATTTGATCGAGCATTTTATTAAATGCTACCGCCATTTTTCCAATTTCATCTTTCCCGTTTAGGGTTGAGCGTATGTTATAGTTGTTTGTTTCGGTAATGTTTTCGGTAATTTTAACCAGTTTATTAATTGGCTTTGTAATGTATTTTTGCAAATACATTGATATTAGGTATGCTATTAGCGCGGCAATAAGCACAATCCAAATTGCTATTTTAATGCGCGAATAAAGTTCGTTGTTTAGTTCAGATAAATCGGCTTTTAAACAAACGGTACCCAACCACTCTGTATCTTTTATTATTTTATAATAAACATACATAGCGTTACCGTCTCTGTTAGCAATAATCTCTTGCTTTGGTATTTTATTAAAAGGTATAAAAATAGCGCCTTGCTTGCTGTAGTATGCAAATACGTGTAACGATGTGTCTAAAATGCTTGCGTTTGTAACATCTGTTTCAACCTTTAAATCGTTTAAAATTTCGTTAGCGCCTTCACTATCTTTAAATATAATAGGTGCAACAGCATTACTACCTATAACTTTTGCTATTGACTTTAAACTTTTTTGTTTGTTGGCTATGGTAGATGTGTACGATAATGCAACAAATGTAACCGCAGTAATTAACACAACCGATAAAGCAGTTATTAATTGCATAAGCACAAGCTTTTTATACACCGATATGTTAGATAAAAATCCCATTAATTTTTAATGTTTACCGCCAATTTTAATAATTGAGCGCTTGCTTTAATATTGTTTTTACTTAAGGCAAGTTGGTTTATTTCGAACCTAATTTTGTTTTGTATCAATAAAAAATTAATAGCAGATCCTAATTCGATAGCGCCTTTTTTTTCGGTTATTATAAGAATGTTTTTGGCTGTTTCCGAATCTAAAAATTCTTTTAAAATATCAAGCGATACAAATTGGGGCACAAAAACAACTTGGCAATTTTTTATATCGCTTGTATTTAAAATTTTAACAATATCTATGCGTTTGTTGTTTATTTTTTTGTTGATGGAGCAGTTTTCGAGCGACTCTATAATTGGGGAGTTGCCCAGCACACCAATTACAAATGTTGGCTGGTTGTTTGGCAACTCTAAATACTTAGTAAAACTGTAAATAAATGCCGATTTTAAATCGTACTCTTTGTTTTCTTTTTGAGCACAAGCAACTTTTGTTGCAAAAACAAATGCAATTATTATATATGATATTTTAAGTTGTTTTTGCATTTTGTTTTAGCTATTCAAAAACAATGCGGTTTTGTAAAGCTGGTGTAACGGTTGCGTCATTTAATAATAATTCTTTTAAGGCATTGCCCATGTCTTCGCTTATTAGCTCTTTAAAAGTTGGCGCTAAGTTTTTAAATGTAACGTATCCGTCATTACCCTCTGCAATAAAATCGGGCACCATAATGGTGTAAATGGCGTTACTATCTAAATTTATATTGTTAATTGATATTGAGGTTATGCGCTTACCAGCAGCTATAATTGCGGTGCCTTCGGTGTTAATTAGTTGCTGTGCTTTGGTGGTATCTATTGTAATTTTAAACCCTTTTGATACTTGCAAAAAAGGGCCCTTTGGTATTGGATAAAAAAACAACGAGCGTTCAAAAATTTCTTTTAGTTGCCTGCCACTCACTTTTGCAATTACAATTTCGTTTCCAAACGGCATCATTTCTGTTACCATTTGGTCGGTAAAATTACCTGCAGGATAAATACCGTCTGGTCGTTTTTCGCTACTAAATCTAATATTACCGCCGTTAACAAATGCACCATCAATTAACTTACCTTTGTTTTTTAAACTTGTTACAATGGCATCGCAAATTAAATTACCAATTAACGATTCTTTTTTTCTAACTATTAACGCGTTTGCATCTAAAGCAACAGTTATGTTGCCAAGCTTTGTTTCTTCGGGCATTCTATTGTGTTTTCGGCAAGCTAATAAACTAATAAACAAGCCTACCATTACTATAAATATGTGTGTAGTTTTCATTTGTAGTTTTTTAATTTAAAAATTATAATTTAAGTTTAATAACACACTTGCGCTTGGTTGTATTAAACCTCGTTTACCAAAGGCATCAATGTTTGTCGATTCATCGGGGTCGCTAAATTTTTTACCAATGTTTGTTGCTACAATGTTTACTGTAAATTTTTTTGTTACTTGGTAGCTTATGTTTGCATTACCTTGTATGTATTGTGGTATGTGTGCATAATGATCTTGTTCTAAATAAAAGCGGTTGTTGTTAAACGATTGATTGCCATAATTACCGCCTACAAATATTTTAAATTTTTTGGCGTGCAGTAATACCCCTAAATTAAGGCGCATGCTTGGCGAGTTTGTTAACGTTTTAAAATAGGCTGGTTGTTTTTCATAAAATGCTAAGTCCGATTTTAATACAGTTTCTTTATTCCAATTAAACGTAGATAAGTAATGCGAGTAGTTGCCCGAAATATGTAATACTTTATTTAGCATTACATCAAATTCAAATTCGTGCCCGTAGGTTACAAGGTTGCCAATGTTGTTGTAGTTGCCAACACTGCCGCCTCCAAACGGGTCGTAAATTCTAATTAAATTATCGTTTTTAATATAAAACACATTATACTTTAATAATAACATATCTAAATCAAATTCGTTAGCTAACTCAAATGTGTTTATTGTTTCTGGTTTTAATGTACGATTACCCTTTACACCGTATTCGCTACCTAATGTTGTGTTATCATACAACTCGTTAAATGTAGGCGCTCTAAATGCTTTGCCGTATAGGCCTTTTATATTATACGTTTTATTTACTTTGTAGGTTATACCAACTCGTGGGTTAAACGATGAGCCAAAGTCATTGTAATCATCATACCTAACACCAGCTGTTATGTTTAGGTTTTTATATTTATATGTGCCTTGCATAAAGTAGGCAAACACTAAGCGTCGCTTATCATTCTGATCAAACATTATGTCGTCGTAATTACCAAAGGTAGATTGTTTTACTTCGCCTAAAATTTTATAATTACGTTTTAAATTATAGTTAGTTAATTGCGAATCTTCAAAAACAGTACCTGTTAAAATGTCAAAATTTTCGGATGCTTTAATTACAATGTCTGTAGCAAAGCCATAGGTTTTGCCTATGTATTTTTGTTTGGTTTGTTTTCCGTTTTCAAAAATGTTTTTCGAAATTACTGACTTATAATTTTCGGGGGTTTCTTGTATTAAATAATCGGCATAATTTATATTCCCATATAATTTTGGGGTTATAATTACGTTGTCGCTAATTTTATAATCGTAAGCAACCGAGCCAGCAAATTGATTGGTTAATAGTTTTGAATTAGTTGTTGCGATAAATAATGGGCCAGCATACATGCCTTGTTGCCTAACGGCATCAAATAAGTTAATGTGTAAATCGCCAATGTTAATGTTAGTATTAAAGTAGGCGTCTTTATTCCATCTGTTTGTTGTAAAACTTTTATCGAGGTTTGTTAAGCTCCAATCAAAACTGCCAACCTTATCAGTATCTATTACTGCATGAGCGCCTTTGCTGGTTTGCCCACCTACCGAAAAAGAAATATTATTTTTGTTTTTTTGTTTAAAAAAATTTGCTCCTAATTTTAAAGTATTATTTATGCCACCGCCAATACTAATATTGTTACGTTTAATAGATATAATATTAATAACACCCACCATTGCATTGCTACCATAAATAGATGAGCCTGGACCTCTAATAATTTCTACCCTATCAATAAAATCAATTGGCAAATCAAACAATGCTTTGCCTGTATAAAAATCGTTTAGCGAGTTGCCATCAATCATTAATAAAATATTACCTTCTTTGCGAGTACCCCTTATTGATACGCGATAAAAACCATCAACGCCCATGCTAACCTCTAAGCTTGGTATAAATTTTAGCGCATCAATTAGCGTAACAGCACCAATTGCCTTAAATTGGTTTAATGGTATTATCGAAATTATTGAAGGCGCTTCGTTTTGTTTTTGAAGTTTTTTAGTTGCCGAAATAACTTCGGTATTTAACAGCTCCTCTAAACTTAATTCAGAAAATGGTTTAGCAACAACCGCGGTGTCGTTTTGCGCATACCCAAAAAAGGATGCAGTTATAATAAATATAGACCAAACAACTTTTTTCATTACCTAACTACCTAAAATAAAAGATTAACTATCTTAAATTTAAAAATTATCAAGTATTAAAAAAAATTGTTTTTAAATTATAATCTTTATATATTGTTAAATTAAAGTTTATTGTTAACAATTTCGGTTACAATTGTTGGTGATTAAATTCAATTTAACTAGTGTACTATTTTTTTTGTTTTTTTAAAACACTTAAGTACAGATTATAATTTATAAACCCGGCTCGTATACGATTATTAAAGAGAATTTACTAACTATGGTTAAAATAATTAAATAATTTCAATTCAAATAATAAAAAAGCCTAGTTAGTATAGATTGCTACTAGGCTTTTTTCGTTGAAATATTTATTATAAATTCAAAAAATGAAGCAGTTAATATACACCATTCTAATAATTTCAATTTCTTTAAATATCATATTCTTTTGCTTACAAAAAGTAAAAGAAGGTGAAAGAGAATTGTTTAAAACATCATTGAAAATAAATTATGGGTATGATTTTGAAAAAGAATTTGTCAAATTTAAATCAATCATTAATTCCGAAAAAAAAGTTTATTTTATTCACACTTGGGATATATTTTCTGTAAGCTTGTTTAATGAGCAAGCTTATCTTTTTAAATTAGATAGTCTTTGTAATCAATATAAAAATATTGAGTTTTTACTAGTATCTAATATAAATACAGAGCATGTGTTAAAATTTACTGAGAGCAATAAATTTAGACTAAATAACATTAAAATTGTAAATAATATGAACTCATTTCTTTCGAGCTATTGTGAAAAATACGATTTAAAGGCCTTTTCATCGGCTAAACAAATAATTTTTTCTAATAACGGAGTGGTATTGTTAAATCGTGAAAAAAGCAAATTTTTTTCAAAAGAAAACTTTGTAATTGATACTTCATTAATAAATACTTTAAATAAATACAACAAATAAAATGAAGAAGTATATAATCTACATCATTTTATTAACCTCCATTTTGGTCAACATACATTATGTGAATGATTATATTAAAAATAAAAATTTTGAAATAGGTATTAATGTATTCATAGAAAGATTACGCGTGAAAAATGTTCCATTAAAAACTGGGCTTGAATTTTTAAATAAAAAAACACATCGGTTTAATTTAAATAAAAACATAAAAGAGAAAAAGTTTTTGAGCATATGGAATGTGTTTTGTAGACCATGTATAATAGAAATGCCAGTTTTAGATAGTATTGCCGCAATTTATGGAAACAAAAACATTAATTTTTATTTTGTTACCGAAAATGGCGAAAAAACTATAAATGAATTTATAAAAAAGAAAAAAATTGACAATAGGTGTTTTAAATACATAAACGATGCAGATACCTTTATAACAGCCTTTCTAAGCCATTATAAAATCAACAATCGAGTGTACCCGATACAAATAGTGTTAGACGAAAACGATAATATTGAATACTATAAAATCGGAACAGTTGAATTTCCTGATGATTCAGCGTTAATATCAATTTTTAATAAAACTAAAAATGTATCACATTAAAGTTTATTGTTAACAATTTCGGTTACAATTGTTGGGTCTAACAAGGTTGATGTATCACCTAAGTTACTCACATCGCCCTCGGCAATTTTACGTAAAATACGGCGCATAATTTTTCCGCTACGTGTTTTTGGTAAACCTGTTACAATTTGAATTTTATCGGGCTTGGCAATAGGTCCAATAATTTTTGTAACCTCTGCTAATATTTCTTTTCGCAACTCATCGTGTGTTTTGTTAGATGTTGGAACAATGACGTAAGCATAAATACCTTGGCCTTTAATATCGTGCGGGTAACCAACAACAGCACTCTACCTCGGCATGCATATTTATTGCGCTCTCAACCTCGGCAGTTCCTATGCGGTGGCCCGATACATTAATTACATCGTCAACACGGCCTGTTATTCGGTAATAGCCATTTTCATCGCGTTTACAACCATCGCCAGTAAAATATAAATTTGTATAGGTTGCAAAATAAGTTTGTCGGCAACGCTCGTGGTCGCCATACGTAGTGCGTATAATTGATGGCCACGGAAATTTAATACATAAATTACCCTCTACATTGTTTCCTAAAATTTCGTTGCCCTTATCATCAACCAAAATAGGTTGTATGCCAGGTAATGGTAGCGTGGCGTAGCTTGGTTTTAGTGGCGTAATGCCCGCTAGTGGCGAAATTAAAATACCTCCTGTTTCGGTTTGCCACCAGGTATCAACAATTGGGCAATTGTTTTTACCAATGTTATTATTGTACCAATGCCAAGCTTCTTCGTTAATAGGCTCTCCAACACTTCCTAATACTTTTAGTGATGTTAATTTGTAGGGTTTAACAAAATCTAAGCCAGCGGCCTCAAGCGCTCTAATGGCAGTTGGTGCCGTATAAAAATGGGTTACTTTGTACTTATCAATTACTTGCCAAAAACGACCAGCATTTGGGTAAGTAGGCACACCTTCAAATATTACTGAACTTGCCCCAGCTAGTAATGGGCCATAAGCAATGTAAGAGTGACCTGTAATCCAACCTACATCGGCAGTGCACCAAAACAAATCGGTTGAGTTTTTTTGTGTATTTATTTGAAACACATTTTGAAACGAATAACACGTATAAACCATATAACCACCACAAGTATGCACCACTCCTTTTGGTTTGCCAGTACTGCCCGATGTGTATAAAATAAACAACACGTCTTCGCTATCCATTACTTCAGCCTCACAAACCGCCAAAGCGTTAGGCACAACATCTTGCCAAACAACATCTCTGCCTTGAGTTATTGTAATGCTGGAGTTGGTGTGTTTGTATACTACTATTTTTTGTACCGATGGGCAATCGGCAACAGCCTCATCAACTAAATTTTTTATTGCAATATCTTTGTTACCACGATAAGAACCATCTGTTGTTATTACAACTTTGCAATCACAATCTTGTATTCGGCCAGCTAATGCCGATGCCGAAAAGCCAGCAAACACAACAGTGTGAACCGCACCTATACGTGCGCATGCTAACATTGCAAAAATTGCTTCGGGTAACATTGGCATATAAATACATACTCTATCGCCTTTAACCACACCAAGCGATTTTAATGTGTTTGCAACCTTACAAACCTCATCGTGTAATTGCTGATAAGTTATAATGCGAGCCGCATCATTAATTCCGTTTGGTTCAAAATAATAAGCAACATCGTTTGCTTTGTTTGCTAGGTGCCTATCAATACAGTTTTCGGTAATATTAAATTTGCCATTTATAAACCAATTAATTGTTGGTTTTTCAAAATCCCAATCAAGTACCTTGTCCCATTTTTGTTTCCAAGTAAACTCTTCGGCAATCGATTGCCAAAAGTTTTCAGGATTATCAACTGCTTTTTTGTATTCTGCGGTGTACTGTTCAAAAGATGTAATTTGCATATCTAAAAATTTATTATCTCTAATTAACGTAAAAGATTTTCGAAATGCAATAAATCTGTTAAAATAACATTAACCATTTTAAATAGACGCCAGTATTTTTAAAGCTTAAAATTTACTTATTCAAATACTATTTAAAAATTATAAAGTATCAAACGGACTCACAATATTTTGTATATTTTTATTGCTCACATGTGTGTAAATTTCGGTGGTGCGGCTACTGCTATGCCCTAGTATTTCTTGTATATAACGCAAATCTGTTCCACTTTCTAATAAGTGGGTTGCATAACTGTGCCTTAACCAATGTAATGTTACTGGTTTTAATATACCAGCCTTAATTATAGTTTGTTTTATTACTTGTTGCAAACTTCGGGCATCGTATTGTTGGCCTTTTGTTTGTCCTTCAAACAAATAAGTTTTAGGATTGTGAATAGGGTAATAAGCGCGCAGTAATTCAATTATTTTTTTGCTTAATGGTGCAATTCTATCTTTGCGACCTTTGCCTTGTTTTATAATTAACACATGGCGTTGGGCATCAACATGCTCTGGTTTTAAATTTAACAACTCGCCACATCGCAAGCCACAAGCATATATTAAACTTAGCATGGCTTTATGTTTAATGTTGTTGGGGGTGTTTAATAGTTTTTTAACCTCCTGCTTACTTAACACGTTAGGTAAAAGTTTTTCGCGTTTTGGGCGATGAATTTTTTCTAAATCTATTTGCTTGTTGGCTACCTTGCTATAAAATGTTTTTAATGCATTTACAAATTGGTTTTGATAAGATGCAGAAAATTTATTATTAATGATGTATAAATTATTAAACTCAACAATATCGGTATTTGTAATGTCTTCAATTTTTTTATCACTAAAGTAATTTAAAAATACACCAAGCGCATCGGTATAAGTGGCAATTGTGCTGTTGCTATAGCGCCTCGATTGTAGTTGATACTGATACGTTTTAATTTGTTGTTTTATATAGATACTGGGCTCCGATTGTGGCTTGTGTATATATGCGACTTCGTTTGTGGCTGTTGGGATTATTACACTTGGATTATTTAAAAACAAAATACTTATGTTTTGTAGTTTACCATAGCTCCATAGTTTTTTTAACTGTTGGCGGTCGCTACTAATGTAAAACGAATTATGGGTTTTGCTCCAGCTTGCGTTAAATTGTAGTTTTAAATGGTTTACAAAATCTGTATCGTACTTAAATAGTAAAAACGCTCGTTCTAATTCACGGTGTTGTGCAAATTTTACATGTATTTGAATAACCATTTAATAAAATTACTAAAAATGTAGCAAACTATTGCTATAAATTATAGTAATTTTATTTTTTGGATTTTGTATAAAACAAAAACTCTACGCGTCGGTTTTGCTCGTGTTCCGCATCGGTACAATTGCTACCATCGGCACAATTGTTAACCAAAAATTGCTCGCCTTTACCTGTTACAAATGGTAATTGGCTTGGTTTAACTTTTTGTTTTATTAAATAATTTTTAACTTGCTTTGCTCGTATTAACGATAGTTTTTTGTTATACGCCTCATCTGCCCTAGCATCAGTAAAGCCATAAATTAAAACCTCAACATTGGGGTGTTGGTTTAACGCGGCTGCATTTTTATCTAATATTGATTTTGCGTCGGCCCTAATGTCGTTTTTATTTAAATCAAAATGTATGGGTGTTAAATCAAAACCCATTTCCAAAATTTTTGTTTTTGTTAAATATGGTTTTTTGTTTTCGACATCAAAGTTGTTTGCCAAAGGCACATCATTATTATCAATTACTATAGTTGGTGTAGGTTGCGTAAATGGTAATTTATAATTAATGGTTGAGCAAATAATGGCTGGCGTATAGCACGTATCGCAATAGGCAACAATTTTTGATGTTATAACGTTTTCGGGTTTAGTAGTATTTAAAATTATATTTATTAGCGCCGAGTCATTTTTAATGTCTTCGTTATTTAACGCCCAATTATACTCTATAGTAGTATAATTTTTTGGCACATTAACGGTAAAAGCAACTTGCCCACCTTGCTCGTTTATTAACTGTGGCGTTATGGTTGTAATACCCGAGTTGTTTGTTATACATTGTTTGTTTAAATTTTCAATGTTACTTAATTTATAAATATCCATATCGCCTTTACCACCCTTGCGCGACGATGCAAAATAACCGTAATCGCCCTCTGCATTTTTAATTAAAAATATATCATTACCTGCCGAGTTAATTGGTTTGCCTAAGTTTTGTGATGTACTCCAAGTTGTATCGGTTAACTCGCTTTTAAAAACATCGTAATTTCCAAAACCTAAATGACCGTTAGATGCAAAATAAAGCGTTTTACCATCGTCTGATAAATAAGGTGAGTCTTCGTTAAGTGCTGTGTTAATTACAGAACCAAGGTTTTTCGGAGTAGCCCAGTTTCCGTTGCCATCTTTAACCGATGTGTAAATATCATTTCCTCCTAAACCAGTATTTGTTTCACTTGTAAAAAATAAAGTTTTTGCATCTTTAGATAAGTAGGCGTGATTTTGATAATAATCGAAGTTGATGTTTTTTGATAATTTTTTAGGATCGTTTTGGTTATTTACACCAGTATTAGTTTCATATATTTTACCGTTTCTAAATACAAATAATGTTTTGCCATCGGGCGATATTGATATAACCGATTCGTTTCCTTTTTTATATTTAGGTTTTAAATACATATCAGGCACCGTGTATTGGCGAGGCTCTTGGGGTTTGCCGTTATCTAATTTACTTATGTACATGCTTTCAAAATACTTTCCGTCTAAATCATTTGTTTTTTCTTTAGGCGAATCTTTTCGTTTTGATGTAAAAATTAATTCGTTGTTGTTTGTTAACACTGGCACGTATTCGGCCATTGGTGTATTTATTTTATTGCCTACGTTAGCAACATACCACGTTTTTGATGGGGCTTGGTTATCGTTATCTAAACCATACTGGCAACTTGCCATGCGTGTTTTTAATTCGAGCTGAAACGTTTTATCGTCTTCATCTAAATCTACAACACCATTCATTTTAGCATACATTTTTAATGCTTTTTGGTATTCGCCATTGTGGTGGTAGCATTTACCTAATACATAGGCCAAATCGTATAGCGTATCTTTAGGTGATTTTTTGTATGCGGTTTCTAAGTACGGAATGGCTTGCTCGCTTTTGCCCATGTATTCGCTTAACACAAAGCCTAGTCCTAAATTTGCGTTATAGTTTGTTTTATCACTTTGGTACGCTTTTGCATAGTAATTATGTGCGTTTTCTATTTTATTTTTACTTACAGCCCTGTTGCCTTTTTTTACATATTTTAAAACCTGGGCATTAATACTAAATGCAAGTAGTAATAAAAATAGTATTGGTAAACGTAATTTCATAGTTAGAGTATTAAAGTGGTAAACTAATTTATTAGTTTAAAAATACAAAAAAATAGTTATCAAACTAACTATTCATAAACTGTTTAGCATCAATCGATTTTGTATCAAGCGCATCGCGTAAGCCGTTACCAACTAACATAAATGCGAGTACTAAAACCATAATTGCTATGCCTGGCACAAAGGCTAAATAAGCCGCATCTACCAACACGTAGCCCCTATGGGCATTAATCATTTCGCCCCACGATGGCGTGGGTGGTTGTGCGCCAATACCTAAAAAACTTAAACCAGCTTCGGTTAAAATAGCGGTTGCAAAATTTGCTGCGGCAATTACAATTACAGGGCCCATAACGTTTGGTATAATGTGTTTTAAAATAATACGCATGTTTTTATAACCTAAGGCCCTACCCGCTTCAACAAATTCTTTTTCTCGTATGCTTAATATTTGGCCGCGTATTAAACGAGCTACGTCAACCCACATGGTTAACCCAACAGCTATAAAAACTTGCATTATGCCTTTGCCTAAAACTAACGTAATTGCAATTACTAACAATAATGTTGGTATGCTCCACACCACATTTATAAGCCACATTATAACCTCGTCAATCCACCCTTTATAGTAGCCTGCAATTGCGCCTAAAAGTATACCAATTAAAATAGATATAATTACAGATATAAAACCAACCGATAACGAAATTCGTGTTCCAATCATTAACCTGCTTAACAAATCGCGGCCAGCTAAGTCGGTACCAAAAACAAATGTTTTGTTTGTAATGTGATTTTTTAAAACTTCGGCACTAAGCTCGGTAACTTTTAAATTTAATTTTGTACCTGTACTTAACTGATAAAACTCTATTGAATTGTTTAGTGTGTCGTTTTTTATAGGATAATTATTGTTTGTGTCATAAACAATATCAGCCAAATTAAATGCAACTTTATTGCCATTGTTTGGTGTGTTGCCTGTAAATTCTTCTGCAATTAAATCAAAATTTTTAATGGAGTAATTGTAAATTGGTATGCTTGCATAATCACTAATTTCGCCAAAAATCATTTTAGTAAAAAGGGATGCTTTATGTGTGTTTTCGTTTTTTTTAAGCAGTAACAGTTTAGCTGTAAATCCTGGTTTTTTAATGTGTAATTCAGGCTTTTGGTCGTTTGCAAACGGCGATGAATCGGGGGTTATTAAATAGCCTAAAATTGATATGGTAGTAGCGGCAATTATTAAAAACAACCCAAACATAGATAGTTTGTTGTTTTTAAACCGTCGCCACGTTTGTTTGCTTAACGAGTCGGAGACAAAATTACTATGTACTTTTTTAAATAACACTTACTTTATTTTTATGCCTTTCCATTTTGGTTTTATAAATAGTGATGCTAGCCCAACTGTTAATGCATATAACCAATATATACATTCGAATGGAACTAAAAGCAGCATGTATTTAGAACGACCCAAAAAACTGGAAGCTAAAAATAGTAACAAAAAGTCGAAAACTAGCTTAGTTAGGGCAAAAATCGACAAATAATACACAAAAGCTGATTGCTTGGCAATTGCAACAAATAAAGCTAAATAAATTAAATTTGCTAACATGGTTGTTAGTCCTATTATTAAATTTAATTTGTTGTTGTTATATTTTGCTTTATAGGCCCACCTTATGCGTTGCGCAAAAAAGTTTAAAACATTTTGTTGCGCTTTGGTTTTTACAATTAATTGTTTGTTAAAGCCATATTGTATCGTGTTTGGTAATAGTTGTTTAAAATCTTCGAGTAAAAAAACATCCTCGCCCGACGATATATGCAAATGATTTTGATAACCATTGGCTTTAATAAACACATCTTTTTTAAATGCTAAATTAGCTCCGTTACATAAAAATGGTTGGTTTATGCCGCAGTAACCAGCAGTAATGGCTGTTAGCGCAATGTTTTCTACAATTTGAAAACTGGCTAGCCACGAGATGGTGTTTTCAAAATCAACAGGCATAACTAGCATACTACAATTTTGTGCATTAAACTGTACATCAATTTGAGTTAACCATTGCTTGTCGCGATGGCACACATCGGCATCGGTAGTTATAATAATATTGCCTTTAGCAATGGCAATGGCCTGAGAGCAGTTTTGTTTTTTGCCTTGATGGATTGCTTGCTTTATAATTTTATAATTTAATTGTGTGTTTTTTAATAATGCTTCGGCAATTGCAATTGTTTTATCTGTTGATGCATCATCAATTAAAATTAACTCGTAGTGTTGTTTACAAAACGATAGTGCATTAATTTGATTTAAAAACTGAGTCATGTTGTTTTCTTCGTTTCGGGCCGATACAACAATTGAATAAAAATTTTGGCTATGGTTGGCTATTTGTAGTTGGTTTTGATTTAGCTTATTTATACCAATAACGGCAAGGGTTGTAAAAAAACCATAAGCAATAATAATAAACGAAAATATGTATAACTCAACTGTCATTACGGCTTGTTAAACCCATTTGTTTTATGTTAATTTTTTGATTTAAAATAATACCATAACCTATTAAACTTGGTACAATTACATTAATTATCCATAAAAAAGTAGACGTTAACACAATGGTAATCGAGTTATCGGCCACGTTATTAAAAACAAATAAAGCTATGGCGGCTCGTATTGCAGGCTCAATAACACTTATCATTGGTATAACGCTTGTTAGCATAAAATATGCTGCAATGCCCGCAACTGTTGGTAAAAAATTTACATTGGGTGTAAACGAAGCGTATATTAAATAAAATTGACTTGTAAAAACAACATACCTAATTACCGATAAACTTATTAATTGTAAAATGAGTTGTTTAGAAAATGATAGCAATGTTGTGTGTTCGGTTTTTTTAAACCACTTTAAAAAATTAAGTTTTTTGCGAATACTATTTACATTAAAAATAACTAAACAAAAACCTACAATTAAAACAAAACCAAAAAGCATTATAAAGTAAACCGCCTCGTTGTGTTGCTTGTTGTTATTAGCCTTGTAGGCAATAGCAATAATGCCTACAGTTATTGTAATTAACATTTGAAACATGCCGTTTATAAAATGTAGTAATGTAATGTTGGGTTTGTTTTCGGGTTTAAAAAAGTAAATTTTTGCAATAAACTCCATTGCCCTACCTGGGGCTAAGTTGCCTAAACAAATGCCCGAAAAAACAGATTTTAATGCCGTTTTATACGAAATAATTTCGGTGTTGGTTGTTATTAATTTCCATTTAAGGCTTTCTATACCCCAATTAACAGGCATTAACAAAAGCACAGCGCCAATTACCACATACATTGTAGGTGTTGAAAACAATGACACACACTCTGCTTTAAAATTAGGGATTTGATGTAAGCGATTATAAATTAACCAAAAGCTTAACACACCTATTAATACTTTTATTAAAATAATTATACTTTTTTTTATCACTATTTGCGTTGTGTTTGGTTATAAAGTTAAAATTATTTGTGTGATAGTTACCGCCTGCTTAAAATTAAAAATTGCTACAAATTATAGCACACCTGTGTTTGTTTTTACAGTATGTTTGGTGGCACAACTATATTAATATCAATACGATTAAACCACTTGGCCGCAACCGATAAAATAATACTAGGCATCGATCCAGGAACCATTGTAATGGGATATGGTTTGGTGCGTGTGCAAAAAAACCAGTTGTCGTTAATTGCACTTGGTGTTATAAAACTCGATAAATTAGAAGACCACAGCGACCGTTTAAAAAAAATATTTGAACAAGTAACTGCATTAATACACGATTATAAACCCAACGAATTGGCTATTGAAGCACCTTTTTTTGGTAAAAACGTACAATCTATGTTAAAGTTGGGTCGTGCGCAAGGTGTTGCCATTGCTGCGGCCTTGGCACAAAACATGGCAATGACAGAATACTCGCCAAAAAAAATTAAACAATCAATTACAGGTAATGGTAACGCATCTAAAGAACAAGTAGCGGCTATGCTGCAAACATTATTAAACTTTAATAACACAACTAAATACCTTGATGCAACAGATGCATTGGGCGTTGCTGTTTGCCACCATTTTCAAAACAAAATGGGTGTAAGTGCCACAAAACAACATAGCGGCTGGGATAGTTTTTTAACTGCTAACCCGCAACGAAAAGCTTAAGCACAAATACTGTTTTAATAGTTGATAATTTAAAATACAAATAGTATCTTTCAATACTAAATGTATTTTTACTATGTCTATTAAACCAACACAACTTACAATATCAATAAATATTGAGGTTTATAAATCAATAAAAGATTTATCGGCAAACGATGCCGAATTATTAGCCGAAGCAAAAGTGGCAGTAAAATCGGCCTACGCACCATATAGCAAATTTAACGTTGGTGCAGCATTGCGCTTAAATAATGGTAAAATAGCCATTGGTAATAATCAAGAAAACGCCGCTTACCCAAGTAGTTTGTGTGCCGAACGTGTGGCTATTTATCATGCTAGTGCTATTTATCCTAATATTGGCATTAGTGCTATTGCTATTACGTGTAAAACAAAATTAGTAAAAGTTGGTGTGCCGTTATCGCCATGCGGTTCGTGTAGACAGGCAATATCTGAATATGAAAATCGTTTTAAAAAACCAATTCGCATTATAATGCAAGGCCAAACGGGCGAAATTTACATTGCACAAAGCATTGAAGATTTACTGCCACTTATGTTTAGTAAAAAATTTATTAAATAAATTTTTAATTAACTGACTATTAGTTGTTTGATTTTTTTAAACACAAGTTAAGCACGAGTTAAACACTGATTATTAAGTGCTTTATTGGGTTTTTAACACTGTAATATTAATATTTAAATAAAGTTTAGTTTAGTGTTGGTTAACTATTTAATAGTTTTAATGCTATATTTTAAACTATATTATATGAGAATAGTAGCCCAAGAGGAAATTAGTAGCCTAAACTTAAAAGGTAAGGGTAGAAGTTCGGAAGTTTACAACTCTATTATTAACTTAAAAGAAAACGAAGCCCTACTTATAGAAAAAACCGATTGGAACAGAAAAGCAAGCCCAAGTAGTTTAGTAAAATACATCGAAAAAAAACACCAATTAACCTTAAGTTATGCAGCGCTCTCTAACAACAATGGTTGGTTGGTTAAACGATTGGTTATTAATCAAATTGATATACAAAAACCAACTAAACAGCCACTAAAAGTTAGTGAAATTGGTAATACAACACAGGTAAACCAAGCAGCAGAAACACTTTTAACAAACGATGTTTTTAAATCGGAATTAACATTGTTTTATTTAGGGCGTATTAGCACTATTAAAATTGAAAAAATTGAAGACTCGATAAAAGCAGCACAAGAGCATTACCGCGACGAAAGTCGTGCTGTGATTCGCGAACTATTTGAAGGTATTATAAAAACACTATCTAGCCACAAACATATTATTATTGAAAACGATAAAACGTATATTCCTTTAAAAAAGCATTAATTAGGGTGTGCTGTTGTTTTATTTTTACAAGTAAAACGAATTAAAAAACAAAAACTTTGCTAAATTCAGTTTCCAAATTGATGACTTTTTATTTAACTGAAAATAAGTAACTTTAAATTATGTTAAAATTAGATAGAACTGCATTTAGTACAAGTAAAATTTCCGACTCTAAAAAAGAATCAGATAATTATTCATCACTTATAATTATTTAAAAACACTAATGTACCCATTATATGTTGCGCCATCGTTTGTAACCATTACATAGTAATAAACACCTGCGCTACAGGGTTCGCCACTAGTGCTGCGGCCATCCCAAAGTACTGTGTTTTTTAGTTCTAGTTTATCATTTAAAATTGCTGTGCCCCAACGGTTATATATGTGCAGGGCGCTTAGTGTGTAGCCTTGTGGCAAGGTAAATTGCCACACATCGTTAATGCCATCACCGTTAGGTGTTATAACATTGGGTATTACAAGCACACTATCGCTTAATAATGGGCAATGTGGTTTATAATTTACTATTACCGTATCGGCTGTGCAACCCTCATACTCCATAATGTAGGTAGCGGTTTGTGTGGCCACTACGTTTATGGTATTTGTTAGGTTGGGTAATAACGTGTTAGGTGGCTGTGGCCCAGATGGTGGCTGAGGCTCTCGAAGCCACCAATGCACATTTAGC
>JAYSUQ010000207.1:0-9755 GCA_043718985.1 Bacteroidota bacterium
CGAACGCTGTGCAATGTTAGCAGAGGAAATACACAAAGACGTAAAACTCTACATTTTAAAAATACTCAATCAAAGCAAATATCAGGAACAAGCTTGTAAGGTTTGTTTGGGAGTGTTGGATTTAGCAAAGAAGGTAGGTAATGAACGCCTAACTAAAGCCTGTCAACGGGCATTAAATTATGGCATTTACAATTACGGAACTATCAAAAAAATATTGGAGAAAAGTATTGATATGCAAGAAAATGATGAAAACGAACAACTAAAAATGCCTCACCACGATAATATACGAGGTAAAGACTATTATAAATAACCTATCAAATAATTAACTAAAAAATAAAAAAATGAATACAGTAACATTAGAAAAAATGCGGAAGATGAAGCTCTTCGGTATGTTTAGAACTTTTAAAACAAATATTGAGTCCGGTAAAATAGAAGGGATTACGGCTGATGAAATGATTTCTAACCTTATAGAATCAGAGTGGGACGATAGACAAAATCGAAGTATTGAGCGAAGGCTCAGTGGCGCTCACTTCCGCTACAAGGCATCCATTGAAGAGTTTCACTTTCATACAGACCGAAATATCGACCGAAATCAACTTATGCGCTTCGGAGATTGTTCCTTTATAAAGAAAAACGAAAATATCCTAATAACAGGCAGTACAGGAATTGGTAAGAGCTATATAGCCTCCGCCATTGGTCATCAGGCTTGCAGTCTTGGGTATAAAGTGCTATACCATAATACGGCTAAACTTTTAGGTAAACTAAAAATTGCCAAAGCAGATGGCTCGTATCTTAAAGAAATAGCTAAAATTGAAAGGCATAATCTTTTAATATTGGATGATTTTGGAATACAACCATTTGATGCTCAAGGACGTGCGGTGCTTATGGAAATAATAGAAGACCGCCATGAAAAAAGCTCAACAATTATTACATCACAAGTTCCTGTAAGTAAATGGTACGAATTAATAGGGGAACAAACAGTTGCTGATGCTATTCTCGATAGAATTGTCCACGAATCCCACCGATTGGAACTTAAAGGCGAATCAATGCGAAAAAAAGGGCAACTTAAAAAAGAGGCAATACCGGAAACACAAGGCAAGTCCAAGTAAAAAGGAATGCTTTTTTCAGTCAAAGTATCTTTTCAACTCCTCTTTTTGGGAACAGAGGAGTTGAAAATACTGTTTGAAAGGGATAGGGTTTACCGTCAATAACGTTAGTAACGCTTATGTTTTTTAATAAAGGTTTCTAATCTTAAAAAATCTTCTGTAACTTTGTTCGACACAATACCAAGATGTTCCACCAAATCGGAATACTGCATTTTTAATGTTGTTATTCCGATTTTTTTTATTGGCTAAGCCTGCAATTTTATTATGATTCCTGAAAATGTGAGGTTAATTTTATTTCGATAACTTTCATTTTATTTTGTCGTTCGATAGAAAATGCTTTATCTAGACTATTTGTATGAGCAAATAAAAATTTTGATTTTAATAAAATGTTAAGTTCGTCTTCCTTTAATTCAACAGTTTCGGACAACTCAAAGAGAAATGTTGCTAGAAGTTCATAGTGCCTTGCAGTAAAAGATTTTCCATTGAAAAACGAAATTAATTCGTCGTTCGTTAACACTAAAATTTGACCGAAATCTATATCAGTTTCTTCTTTAAAATATTCGCATCCAAAACGATACGCATCTTCCATATTATATTGCTTTAAGCCAATTAACTTGTTTAATGCAGAGCCTAAAGCACGAGCCATCAGCTCAAGCATTTTCATAAAGTGATCTGAAATGTTACTCATTTAATTTTTTAATTGTAGATACAATTTTACTAAAAAAAACGAACTGAAAGTAAAACTAAATAAATTTGCTCGTTTAACTTAACTAATAAAACAGGAATAGTTGTGCTTGCAAACAGTAGATGCAATTGGAGCTGATTTAACGCGATTTTTACAGCAATAATAAGATTAACTTTTGTTGTAATAAAACGCCTATAAAAGTCTATCTTTGCGAAAATAAAAACACCAAAATGACAGCCTTTAAAGACCTTAACTTATCAAAACAATTGCTAAATGCATTAGCCGATTTAGGTTTTGAAAACGCAACGCCAATACAAGCCAAAGCGTTTCCAATAATTATGAGTGGTAAAGATGCCATTGCTATTGCTCAAACAGGCACGGGTAAAACGTTTTCGTACTTACTGCCAATTTTGCGCCAGTTAACATACACACAGCAGCGCCAGCCACGCGTTTTAATTGTTGTGCCAACTCGCGAGTTAGTTGTACAAGTTGTTGGCGAAACCGAAAAACTGTGCAAATACATGAGTTTAAAAATTGCTGGTGTTTATGGCGGGGGCAACATAAACGTACAAAAAGCAATTATACACAAAGGCGTTGATATTGTTGTGGCTACACCAGGTCGATTAATGGATTTACACTTAACACGCGTTTTGCAATTTAATTGCATACAAAAATTTGTAATAGATGAGGTTGATGAAATGTTAAACTTAGGATTTAGAACTCAATTGTTAAACATATTAGATACACTGCCTGCAAAACGCCAAAACTTAATGTTTTCTGCAACGCTTACCGAAGATGTTGAAAGAATTATTGATGTACATTTTGACAAACCCGAATACATTGAAGTAATATCGAGAGGAACGCCTTTAGAAAAAATTATTCAAAAAGGATACAACGTACTTAATTTTTACACTAAAATAAATGTGTTAAAATCGTTACTTACTAAAGATGAAACAATGAGTAAAGTTTTATTGTTTGTAAAAAATAAAAAAATAGCCGATGATATTTATAAAGAATTAGAGGAAACTCACGCAGCTAGTATTGGCGTAATACACTCTAACAAAACACAACCACACCGTTTTAATGTTATTAAATTATTTTTAGAAGGTAATTTGCGCATGCTAATTGCAACCGATGTTGTTGCTCGTGGTATTGATATTTTAAACATTACACACGTTATAAATTTTGATATGCCAAAAGAACCAAGCGCATACATACATCGTATTGGGCGCACAGGGCGTGCCGATAAAGATGGTGTTGCAATAAGTTTTGTTGTTAAATCTGAAAAACCAAATCAGGTTGAGATAGAAACTTTAATGAGTAAAAAAATTAAAATGTATGTGGTACCTAAAGATGTTGTTGTTAACGAAAACTTAACTCAAGAAGAAAAACCAGTTACTCGCGATAAATCTCTTAAAAAAACAAAACGAGTAGCGGCTCCTACTGGTGCTTTTCATGAGAAAAAAGATAAAAATAAAAAAGTGAATTTAGGTGGTGCCCGCGCACAAGAAAATTTACGTAGAATTGCCGATAAAAGAAATAAATACAAGAGTTCTAAATAACGTTGGTTTTTAATAGAAGGTAACAATTGCAATGAAAAAAATTTTAATTACTGGGTCAAACGGATTACTGGGTCAAAAATTAGTTTACAAATTAAAAAACAACAACGCTGTAAATTGCATAGCTACAGCACATGGCAAAAACAGATTAGTAGATACTACTGGCTACACTTATGCCGAATTAGACATAACTAACCTAGATAACGTTAGTAGTGTTTTTACTCAATTTATGCCCGATGTAATTATAAATACAGCAGCTATGACAAATGTAGATGCCTGCGAAACCGATAGACATGGTGCCTTATTGCTAAACACAACCTCTGTAAAAAACCAAATTTTAGTACTCGAAAAATTATCGCAACAAAACCCAAATTACAAACCTCAATTTATTCATTTATCAACCGATTTTATTTTTGATGGTACACACGGCCCGTTAGATGAAAATGAAACGCCAAACCCGCTAAGTTATTATGCCGAAACAAAATTAGAGGCTGAAAAACTTGTGCAAGCAAGCTCGTTACACTGGGCAATAGCGCGCACCGTGCTAGTTTATGGCATTGTAGATAACATGAGCCGCAGCAATATTGTGCTTTGGGTTAAGCAAAATTTAGAACAAGGTAAAACTATTAATGTAGTTGATGACCAATACCGAACCCCTACCCTAGCCGAAGATTTAGCAGATGGATGTATTTTAATAGCAGAAAAAAATGCAAAAGGAATTTATAATATTTCGGGTAAAGATTTTTTAAATATTTTACAGGTTGCACATTTAGTAGCCGATTATTACAAGCTCAATAAATCGTTAATTAACCCATCCAAATCGGCCGATATAAAACAACCCGCCAAACGCCCACCAATTACTGGGTTTATTATCGATAAAGCAAAAAATGACTTAGGTTATAACCCACATAGTTTTACCGAAGGTATACAGTTTATGGAAGAACAATTATTAGCAATGGGAAACTAATTTTTTGCAAAAAATTTAATTACTTTGAATTTAGTTTTAATTTTTCGAAAATTAATTTTAATTCTTTATTCTCATCAAACACTTTAGTAGAGTTTGGTTTTAATTTAATGTTTTTAATGCGAACTATAGTTTCGGGATGCGAACTAAAATAACTTGCAATTTTTGGCATAGATGCAGATTCGGCATCAAGCATCGTTAACAAATCAATCATCCCTTTTGGCGAAATGTTATTTTGCAATAGCATTTCAAATCCTTTTTCGTCGGCTTGGGTTTCGAGTTCGCGCGAATAATTTAATTGTTTTATTTCATTTGCCTGCTGCAATATACCGGCTGTTATACCACTCGCATCGCCAAACAAAGCGGCAATTAACAAACTTGATGATAAAGTGCGGCAAATACTTTTTAACGAATGCTGGTAAGTAATATGCGAAATTTCGTGCCCTAACAAAGCAGTAAACTCTTCATAGGTTTTCATTTTATTAATAATGCCAGTGTATATAAATAACTTACCGCCTGGCAAAGCAAATGCATTTATATCGGGCGATTTTAATACTGTAATTTTTAATGGGTAGTTTGATTGTGTTTTTAATTTTAAAATAAATTGATTAGCAAAATAAGTTGCCGAGTCGTTAACATCATTTTTTTGCAAAACCGATTGAGCAATGCTTTCGCCCAGTTTAATTTCGGTAGTTAGTGGTATTAACGCGGCCGATTTTTGACCTACCCACGGCAACACAATAAAATAGGATGCCGCAATTAAACCAATAAATAAAAAACTTAATGTAAAAACCACCGCAAGTTTATGATTACTCATAAAACCTTTGGTGGTTTTAATAACATTGCCCTTTGCTAATTGTGAGTAGTATTGGCTAGCCTTTTGTCCATAGCATTCAACTACATGGTGTGGGTAGTTTTCGAATTTAATTGTAAGATGATTTTCGTTTAAATGAAAATTAACGATAGATGATTTATTGAAAATTAAACTTTTATTGTTTTGATCTATTAAATAAACATAAAAACAATCGTCGTTTATATGCAAGGTGCAAGCATTTGCAGTTGCAGATAATCCATCAAAATAAACACACTTATCGCTCATTAAAAATATTAAATTGAAATATCTAACATACTTGCCATATCATCTCCCGAGGCATCTTTGTACTCATCCTCTGTTTGAAATAAATTTGTTGCATCAATTTCGTTATCAAACTCAATATTACTATAAACAGTGCGCATAAAACGATTTAATGCTACGCCAAAGCCAATACCAAACGTAAAAATAATTATTAAATAATTTACAAAAAACATAGCAAATATTTGCCCTGCGGTTAGTGTGCTACGTATACTAATTTCGTTAGCGCCTTGCACAACTTTAGTGTTATTAACTTCAAAGGCAACTCTATCTTTCATATACCAAAACGAATAAATACCAAGTGTTAAAACACTTAAAATAATGCCTTTTAATTTTATGATAAACAAATCGTTTCCTCTGCCTACAAATTTAAATTCGATATTACCAAAACGAGTGTGACCCAAAATATATTTGCGCATTGTAACATGAAACCACGATGAGTAAATGCCAAATGTGAGCAATACCAACACTATTTCTTTTAAAAATAATTTAACAAATTCTTTTAAATCTCCGCGGTAGCCAAAATGAATGCCTCGCCACGATGTGCGAGATAAACGGTATTTGTTTGACCCGTGTATTGCTAGTGGCATAATAATAAATAATGCTGCATAAAAAACTAAGCCTCCAATTACCATTAATATACCAACGCCCGATGCCATCATTAAAGCAAAAAAACCAACTAATAAAATTAATACGCCAATTGCTTTTAAAAAACCAATAAACATTTCTTTACCTGTACCATGAAAAACAAAGCGCGTATCAATGTACTCACTTTCGCCATAAACATATTGTAAATACGAGGCTTTTGCCCAAGGGTAATAAAAGCCTAAAGTAATTAAGGTTAAAATGTAATTAATAATAACCATTCCAACTGCTTTTCCATGATCGCCATGAAAAGTTAATGATTTTTTAAATGTAGCGTTTTCCATAAAATAGAGTTTTAGTTTACTCTAAACTACCATTTTTATTTAACAAATCACTTTTTAAAATTTTGATAAAAGGCAATTAGCTACTTGCAATTTTAAGTATCTTTAAAAAATAAAAATATAATTATGCAAATTTTAAAAACCATTTTACCAATAGCTTTGGCCTTTAGTTTAACAACTCTTAATGGGCAAATAAAACAAAAAGGTAGTGCTAAAAAAAAATCTAAAACACAAACAACTGCAAATATTACTAATGGTATATCATCATTAAATTTTGAGTATGCTTTAAACGACCCTTATAAAGCCCGAATTTACACTTTAAAAAATGGGTTAAAGGTTTATATGAGTGTGTATAAAAATGCGCCTCGCATACAAACATACATTGCAGTAAAAGCTGGTAGCAAAAACGACCCTGCAACAGCAACAGGCTTAGCGCATTATTTAGAGCACATGGTGTTTAAGGGCACTGATAAATTTGGTACTAAAGATTTTGCAAAAGAACAGCTTGAAATAACTAAAATAGAAAATTTATATGAAGTTTATCGTGCTACTACAGATGCAGAAAAACGAAAAACAATATACCATCAAATAGATAGCATATCGGGAGTTGCAGCAAAATTAGCCATTGCAAACGAGTATGATAAAATGCTAGCGGGTATTGGTGGTCAAGGAACCAACGCCTACACATCGTTTGACCAAACCGTTTATGTAAACGACATACCAAGTAACCAAATCGAAAATTGGTTAAAAATAGAAGCCGAACGTTACCGCAAGCCAGTTTTACGATTGTTTCATACCGAACTTGAAGCCGTTTACGAAGAAAAAAATAGAGGCCTAGATAATGATAATAGTAAGTTATGGGAAGCCGTGTTTGCTGGTTTATTTAAAAACCACACCTATGGCACACAAACAACCATTGGCACTATTGATCATCTAAAAAACCCTTCGATGAAGGAAATTATGAAATACTTTACTGCTAATTATGTACCTAATAATATGGCTATTTGTTTAAGTGGCGATTTTGACCCAGATGCTACCATTAAGTTAATTGAAAAAACGTTTGGATCAATGCCATTTAAGCAACACACCGATTATGTTTTTGAAAAAGAAACACCAATTACACAAAAAATTGTTAAAGAAATTGTAGGGCCAGATGCATCAAACTTAGCAATGGCTTGGCGTTTTAACGGCGCTAACACTAACGATGCCGATATGATTACCCTTATTAACGCATTGCTTACTAACGGCCGTGCAGGCTTGCTCGATTTAAATTTAAACCAACAACAAAAGGTATTAAACAGTGGTGGATTTCCGTATGTTTTAAAAGATTATGCTACCCATATTTTATTTGGCGAACCTAAAGAAGGGCAACAATTAGAAGAGGTTGAAACATTGCTATTAGAACAATTAGATAATTTAAAAAAAGGAAATTTTGCCGATTGGTTAATGAGTGCCGTAATTACAGATATGAAATTGCAAAAAACAAAAGAGTTAGAAAACAATAACTCACGCGCTTCGGCATTTGTAGATGCGTTTGTAAACGATACCAAATGGCAATACTATGTAAACGCTATTGATCGTTTATCTAAAATTACAAAACAACAAGTAATAGATTTTGTTAATGCAAACTACACTTCACAAAACTACGTGATTACCTACAAACGTACTGGCGAAAACAAAGACATACAAAAGGTAGAAAAACCTACCATAACGCCAGTGGAAGTTAACAGAGACGACCAATCGGCATTTGTGAAAAGCGTTTTAAGTACTACAACTAATGTTATACAACCAAAATTTATTGATTATAAAAAAGATATAGTTAACACAATAATGAATGGCAACATTGAAGTACTATATAACCAAAACACCGAAAACCAATTATTTGATTTGTATTATGTGTTTGATATGGGTAGCAATAACGATAAATTATTGCCAGTAGCAATTGATTACATTTCTTATTTAGGCACGTCAAAAATGACGCCAGCGCAAGTACAACAAGAGTTTTATAAATTAGGGTGTTCATTTAATGTTTTTTCATCAGATAAAGAAACCTGGGTGAGTTTAAGTGGCCTTAACGAAAATTTTGATAAGGCAACACAGTTATTCGAAAGTTTATTTGCTGACCCTAAAATTGATGACGCTACGTTAAAAAATTTAGTGTCGGATATTTTAAAAAAGCGCGCCGATTCGAAATTAGAGAAAGGATATATTTTACAAAAAATGATGGTGAACTATGCAAAATATGGCGCTAACAACCCAGCAACAAACTTATTAACCGAAGATGAATTAACCCGCTTGCAAGGCAATGAAATTTATAATTTTTTAAAATCGCTCATGTCTTTTCAACATAAAATTTTGTATTATGGGCCAAAATTAGTTGGCGATGTTAAGCAATCGTTAAACGATAATCACGCAGTACTAGCATCGGGCTTAAAAGCAGTGCCAGCCGAAAAACAATTTACAACACAGCCGTTTAACAACACCGTTTATGTTGTTGATTATGATATGAAACAAGCCGAAATAATTATGCTAACACAAGGGCAAAAATTTGATGTTGCCAACGTGCCATTAATTACATTGTATAACGAATATTTTGGCGGCGGTATGAGCTCGGTTGTGTTTCAGGATTTACGCGAATCAAAAGCATTAGCCTACTCAACCAACTCTATTTACAAAACACCAACCGATCCAAAAATTACATACTACAACTCATCATACATTGGCTCGCAGGCCGATAAACTGCCCGAAGCAATGGCCGGAATGAGTAATTTATTAAACAACATGCCCAAAGCCGAAATTGGATTTAATGCTGCAAAAGAATCTATTTTACAAGGCATAAACACCGAGCGTGTTAACAAAGCCGATATTTTATTTAATTATGTTAAAGCTCAAAAATTTGGGTTAACAGATGATGTTAGAAAAGATGTTTATGAAAAAGTTAAACAAATGAATTTTGATGATGTGAAAAAATTTCAGGATCAAACCATTAAAAACAAACCTGCATGTTATTTAATTTTAGGAAACAAAGCCTTGTTAGATACCAAAACACTCGAAAAATACGGAACAATTAACTACCTAAGTTTAAAAGAAATTTTTGGGTATTAGGTTAAAGCTAATCATTTCATTAACTTATCCTTTACTTGTATTATTAAGTATAGTAGTTTATAAACTCGAATTAAACGAGCTCGCAAATGGCATTTATTTTTATCAAATAGTTGTAGCTAATAAATTAATTAAAAGTAATAAATTAGCAATCATTAAATAATACTACCATAATTAAAGTATAATATAGCTAAATAAATATAATTTGTCATAAATTTGTAAATCAAAATAATAAGTCATAAATTTGTACATGGCTTATTCATTAGATTTTCGTAAACAAG